>NZ_WWKH01000859.1:0-8637 GCF_009865595.1 Streptomyces sp. SID1328
CGGCCCCTCCCGGAGGGCGGCTCGGGGCCGGTCACGGTGGACGACGCCGCCGTGTTCACGGGCCGGTTCGTGTCCGGCGCGCTGGCCTCCTTCGAGGCGACGCGGTACGCCACCGGCCGCAAGAACGCCCTGCGGATCGAGCTGAACGGAGAACGAGGCTCCCTCGCCTTCGACTTGGAGCGGCTCAACGAGCTGTCCTTCCACGACGGCACCGAACCCGGCGCGCACGCGGGGTTCCGCCGCATCCTCGTGACCGAGCCCGACCATCCCTATCTGGACGCCTGGTGGCCGCCGGGCCACGGCCTCGGCTACGAGCACACCTTCGTCCACCAGGCCCGCGACCTCGTACACGCCATCGCCGAGGGCCGCAGGCCGGTTCCCTCGTTCGCCGATGGCCTGGAGGTCCAGCGGGTGCTCGCCGCCGTGGAGGAGAGCGCCGCGAAGAACTCCGTCTACACCCCGATCGTCTGAACTCCCGGGAGGGCTGCCCGATGCCGCGTACGTTCACCCTGTTCACCGGTCAGTGGGCCGACCTGCCGTTGGAGGAGGTCTGCCGCCTCGCCCGCGACTTCGGCTACGACGGACTCGAACTCGCCTGCTGGGGCGACCATTTCGAGGTCGACAAGGCGCTCGCGGACCCGTCCTATCTCGCCTCGCGCCATCAGCTCCTCGACAAGTACGGCCTGAAGTGCTGGGCCATCTCCAACCATCTGGTCGGCCAGGCCGTCTGCGACGCCATCATCGACGAACGCCACCAGGCGATCCTGCCTCCCCGGATCTGGGGCGACGGCGACGCCGAGGGCGTACGGCAGCGGGCGGCGGCCGAGATCGCGGACACCGCCCGGGCGGCCGCCGCCTTCGGTGTGGACACCGTCGTCGGCTTCACCGGCTCCGCCATCTGGCACCTCGTCGCCATGTTCCCGCCCGCCCCCGAGACGATGGTCGAGCGGGGCTACCAGGACTTCGCCGAGCGCTGGAACCCGATCCTGGACGTCTTCGACGCCGAGGGCGTGCGGTTCGCGCACGAGGTCCACCCCAGCGAGATCGCCTACGACTACTGGACGACCCGACGGGCCCTGGAGGCGGTCGGACACCGGCCCGCCTTCGGACTCAACTTCGACCCCTCCCACTTCGTGTGGCAGGACCTGGACCCGGTCGGCTTCCTGTGGGACTTCCGGGACCGGATCTACCACGTGGACTGCAAGGAGGCCCGCAAGCGCCTGGACGGCCGCAACGGCCGGCTCGGCTCCCACCTCCCGTGGGGCGACCCGCGCCGGGGCTGGGACTTCGTCTCGGCCGGACACGGCGACGTCCCCTGGGAGGACGTGTTCCGGATGCTGGCCTCCATCGGCTACCAGGGTCCCGTCTCCGTCGAGTGGGAGGACGCCGGCATGGACCGGCTCCAGGGCGCCCCCGAAGCCCTGGCCCGCCTCAAGGCGTACGACTTCGACCCGCCGTCGGCCTCCTTCGACGCGGCCTTCGGCCACTGACGCTCCCCACGGTTCCTGACTGACGCTCCCCACTGGTCCCTGACTCTCCCCACCGGGATGACGGCGCATCCCGGCGCACCCCCACCCGCCCGTACAACCCGCTTCTTCTGGAGGCATCCGTGCACGGGAACGACCGCCCCACCGGTACTCCAAGCCGCCGGCCACGCCTGCGCACCGCTCTCGCCCTCGCCTGCGGTGCGCTCCTCATCGGCGCCACCCCCGCCCTCACCGCCCCCGGCGCTGCCGCCGCCGACCGGAACGGTGCCGCCGCCGAGGACTTCCAGCAGGTCACCCTCGCCCGCGGCGAGGCGGAGGTCGGCGAGCCCATGAGCCTCGCCGTCCTGCCCGACCGCTCCGTCCTGCACACCTCCCGCGACGGCGAACTCCGCCTCACCGACGCCACCGGCACGACCCGCACCGCGGGCAAGCTCGCCGTCTACTCCCATGACGAGGAGGGCCTCCAAGGCGTCGGCGTCGACCCGCACTTCACCGACAACCGGTTCGTCTACCTCTACTACGCGCCCCCGATGGACACCCCGCCCGGCGACGCCCCCGAGACCGGCACCGCCGCCGACTTCGCCCCCTTCGACGGCGTCAACCGGCTCTCCCGCTTCGTACTGAAGACCGACGGCACCCTGGACGCCGCCAGCGAGAAGAAGATCCTGGAGGTGCCGACCTCGCGCGGCATCTGCTGCCACGTCGGCGGCGACATCGACTTCGACAAGGACGGCAACCTCTACCTGTCGACCGGCGACGACTCCAACCCCTTCCAGTCCGACGGCTTCACCCCCATCGACGAACGCGCCGACCGCAACCCGGCCTTCGATGCCCAGCGCACCGCTGGCAACACCAACGACCTGCGCGGCAAGATCCTTCGCATCAAGGTGCAGGACGACGGCTCCTACACCATCCCCGACGGCAACCTCTTCGCCCCCGGCACCGCGAAGACCCGCCCCGAGATCTACGCCATGGGCTTCCGCAACCCGTTCCGCTTCAGCGTCGACAAGGAGAGCGGCGTCCTCTACGTCGGCGACTACGGCCCCGACGCCGGCGCCGCCGACCCCGCCCGAGGCCCCGGCGGCCAGGTCGAGTTCGCCCGCGTCACCGGCCCCGGCAACTTCGGCTGGCCCTACTGCACCGGCAAGAACGACGCCTACGTCGACTACGACTTCGCCACCAAGGCTTCCGGCGCGGCCTTCGACTGCAGCGCCCCCAAGAACGACTCCCCGCACAACACCGGCCTCACCGACCTGCCCCCGGCCCAGGCGGCCTGGCTGCCCTACGACGGCGCGTCCGTGCCGGAGTTCGGCGACGGCTCCGAGTCCCCGATGGGCGGCCCCGTCTACCACTACGACCCCGCCCTCGACTCGCCCGTGAAGTTCCCCGAGGCGTACGACGGCGACTTCTTCGCCGGTGAGTTCGGCCGCCGCTGGATCAAGCGCATCGAGACCGGCGCGGACGGCGCCGTGCAGTCGATCAACGCCTTCCCCTGGACCGGCACCCAGGTGATGGACATGGCCTTCGGCCCCGACGGCGCGCTGTACGTCCTGGACTACGGCACGGCCTGGTTCGGCGGCGACGACAACTCCGCCCTGTACCGCATCGAGAACGCCACCGACGGACACTCGCCCGTGGCCAGGGCCGCCGCCGACAAGACCTCCGGGCAGGCCGCGCTGAAGGTCCGCTTCTCCTCGGCCGGCACCACCGACCAGGACGGCGACACCCTCACCCACCACTGGGACTTCGGCGACGGCACCAGCTCCACCACCGCCAACCCCACGCACACCTACCGGCAGAACGGCACCTACACCGCCACCCTGACCGCCAAGGACCCCTCAGGCCGCACCGGCAGCGCCGCCGTACGCGTCGTCGTCGGCAACACCGCGCCCACCGTGACCCTCCGACTCCCGCAGGACGGTCAGCTGTTCAGCTTCGGGGACGCGGTCCCCTTCACGGTCGGGGTCACCGACCCCGAGGACGGTCAGAACATCGACTGCTCCAAGGTCACCGTCCACTTCATCCTCGGCCACGACACCCACGGCCACCCGCTGACCTCCGCCAAGGGCTGCTCCGGCACCATCCAGACCAGCGCCGACGGCGGACACGACGAGAACGAGGACATCTTCGGCGTGTTCGACGCCGAGTACACCGACAACGGAGGGGGCGGCCAGGCCGCGCTCACCTCCCACGACCAGAACGTCACCCAGCCCCGCCACCGTCAGGCCGAGCACTACACCGACTCCTCCGGCGTCACCCTCCAGCCCAAGGACACCGCCCACGGCGGCAAGACCGTCGGCGACATCCACTCCGGCGACTGGATCTCCTTCACCCCCTACGCGCTGGGCAACGCCAAGAAGATCACCGCACGCGTCTCCTCCGGCGGCGCCGGCGGCACCCTGGAGATCCGGGCCGGATCGGCCAAGGGCACCCTGCTCGGCAAGGCCACCGTGCCGGTGACCGGCGGCTGGGAGACCTTCCAGGACGTCAGCGCCGGCCTGTCCCGCGCGCCGAAGGCCACGACCACACTCTTCCTCGTCTTCAAGGGCGGCACCGGGGCCCTCTTCGACGTGGACGACTTCACCTTCACCACCGGCTGAGCGGAGGGCACCCCATGCGCACCACACGCCTGCTCACCACCACCGCCCTGGGAGCCGCACTGCTGCTCGGCTGCGTCACCGGCCCGGCCGCCGCGAAGCCCACCGAGACCGGACGGGTCCTGGTCTTCTCCAAGACCGCGGGCTTCCGCCACGACTCCATCCCAGACGGCATCGCGGCCGTACAGCAGCTCGGCGCGACGGACGGTCTCACGGTCGACGCCACCGAGGACGCCACCGCCTTCACCACCCGCAACCTGCGCCGCTACGACGCCGTCGTCTTCCTCTCCACCACCGGCGACGTCCTCAACCCCGCCCAGCAGCGCGCCTTCGAGGGCTACATCCGCCAGGGCGGCGGCTACGTCGGCGTCCACGCGGCCGCCGACACCGAGTACGACTGGCCGTTCTACGGCGGCCTCGCCGGAGCCTGGTTCGACTCGCACCCGGCGATCCAGCCCGCCACGGTCGTGGTCGAGGACCACGCCCACCCCTCGACCGCCGCCCTGCCCGCCCGGTGGGAACGCACCGACGAGTGGTACAACTACCGCTCCAATCCGCGCGAACGGGCCCACGTCCTGGCCTCGCTGGACGAGTCCTCCTACAGCGGCGGCACCATGAACGGCGACCACCCGATCGCCTGGTGCCAGAGCTACCAGGGCGGCCGCGCCTTCTACACCGGAGGCGGTCACACCCGCGATTCCTACGCCGACCCCGCCTTCCGCGCCCACCTGCTGGGCGGCCTCCGCTGGGCCACCGGCGCCGCCCAGGCCGACTGCCGCCCGGAGAACGGCTACCGCCGCCTCTTCGACGGCACCTCGCTGGAGGGCTGGCGGCAGGCGGGACTGGGCTCCTTCACGCTGTCCGCCGACGGCACGCTCACCTCGTCCGGCGGCATGGGCCTGCTCTGGTACGCCGCCTCGGGCTTCTCGTCGTACTCCCTGAAGCTCGACTGGAAGATCACCGGGGACGGCAACTCGGGCGTGTTCGTCGGTTTCCCGCCCTCCGACGACCCCTGGTCCGCCGTGGACAACGGCTACGAGGTCCAGATCGACGCCACCGACGTCCCGGAGAAGACCACCGGCTCGGTGTACGGCTTCCAGTCCGCCGACCTGGCGGCACGGGACCGCGCGCTGAACCCGCCGGGGGAGTGGAACACCTATGAGATCCGCGTCGAGGGTGAGCGTCTGCGGATCTGGCTCAACGGTGTCCCGGTGAACGACTTCACCAACACCGACCCCGCCCGCAGCCTGCGGGACGGCCACATCGGCATCCAGAACCACGGTGCCGGCGACCAGGTGTCGTTCCGCGACGTCCGGATCAAGGAACTGCCGGCGCGGGGGCGCTGAAGCGACGGCGGGCGGGGCACGCCGTAGCCCCGCCCGCCGTCTCCCGTCCGTGCTCAGTACGCCTACAAGGAGGCCGACCATGTCTACGTCCCGTCCCGCCGGCGTGTGGCTCATCGGCGCCCGAGGCTCGGTGGCGACCACCGTGGTCGCGGGCTGCGCCGCGATGTCGGCCGGCCTGCATCCACCCTTCGGCGTGCTCACGGAGACACCCCTCTTCGCCGACTGCGGACTGCCGGAACTGTCCTCCCTCGTCTTCGGCGGCCACGACACGCTGGACTGCCCGCTGCCGAAACGAGCCGAGGAACTCGCCGCGGGCGGCGTCCTCCCACACGGCCTCCCCTCCGCGGTGGCCGCCGAACTCACCGCCGCCGACTCCGAGATCGTCCCCGGTGGCCCGCTCCGCCACGACGACCGCGACGAGGAAGAGCTGATCGAGGCGTTCGCGGCCGACATCCGCGACTTCACCGCACGGCGGGCCCCTGCCGGAACGGTCGTCGTCAACGTGGCCTCCACCGAGCCTGCCCCCGAGGGGGACACCCTCCCGCCCAGCTCGCTCTACGCGGCCGCCGCCCTCCGCGCCGGCTGTCCCTACGTCAACTTCACTCCCTCCACCGGCCTCCGCCACCCGTCCCTCGCCGCCCCCCTGGCACGGAGCCGCCTGCCGTACGCCGGCCGGGACGGCAAGACCGGCCAGACCCTGCTGCGCTCGGTACTCGGCCCGATGTTCACCCAACGCGCCCTCGCCGTCCGGGCCTGGTCCGGTACCAACCTGCTCGGCGGCGGCGACGGCGCGGCCCTGGCCGACCCGGCAGCGGCCGCCGCCAAGAGCGCGGGCAAGGAACGCGTCCTCGCCGACACCCTCGGCACCCCGGTCCAGGGCCAGGTCCACATCGACGACGTCCCCGCCCTCGGGGACTGGAAGACCGCCTGGGACCACATCGCCTTCGACGGCTTCCTCGGCACCCGCATGGTCCTCCAGACCATCTGGCAGGGCTGCGACTCGGCCCTCGCGGCACCGCTGGTGCTCGACCTGGCCCGGCTGATGCTCCGGGCACGGGAGGCGGGGGTCTCGGGTGCGGTGGGTGAGCTGGGGTTCTACTTCAAGGACCCGGTGGGGGAGGGGGCTGCGGGGCTGGCGGAGCAGTACGCGGCACTGGGCGACCTCGCGGCTCGGCTGCGGGTGGGGGAGGCGCGATGACGGGGGAGGGGCGCGGGGGTGTCTCCGCGTGGGCCGAACTCCTGCGCCTGCCAGCTCTGTTCACCGTCCCCGGGGACGTCCTGGCGGGAGCGGCCACGGTTCCTGGCCGCCCTGGCCCTCACACCCTGTGGGCCATCGCCTCCTCCCTCTGCCTCTACGAGGCGGGCATGGCCCTCAACGACTGGGCCGACCGCGCCGAGGACGCCGCCGAACGCCCCCACCGCCCCGTGCCCTCGGGCCGCATCCGCCCCACCGCCGCCCTCACCGCGGCCGGCGCCCTGACTGCCACCGGCCTTGCCCTCGCTGCCCGGGCCGGCCGCCCGGCACTCACCGTAGCCGCCCCACTCGCCGCGACGGTATGGGCCTACGACCTGGGCCTCAAACGCACCCCGGCAGGCCCCGCCGCCATGGCGACGGCCCGCGCCCTGGACCTCCTGCTCGGCGCCGCCACCGTCTCCGGCCGCGTCCGCCCCGCACTCTCCTCCGCCGCCCTCCTCGGCACCCACACTCTGGCCGTGACCACGGTCTCCCGCCACGAGACCCAGGGCGGCTCTCCGCTCACCGCCCTGACGGCACTGGCCGCTACAGGCGCCCTGGTACTTGGCTTGGGCCGCAGGTCCAGCGGCGTTCAAGTTCCATTAGATGCACGGCAGTTGAGCGCCTACGGACATGAAGTGGCTCACCCTCTGCGCGCAGCCCTCGCCGTTGCCTACGCCGCGACTGCCGGCCGCCCATACCTCCACGCCGCCCTCAATCCCTCACCCCCGCTCACCCAGAAGGCCGTCGGCGGCGGTATCCGAGCCACCATCCCGCTCCAGGCCGCGCTCTCCGCCCGCGCCGGCGCGCCGGTCGGCGCGCTGATCACCGCAGCTCTGGCGCCCCTGGCCGCCCGGTTCGCCAAGAAGGTGAGCGTGACATGACGCCCGCGCCCGAGACAGCCGAGCAGCCCGGCCCCGCACGCCTCCGCTTCGGCTACGGCACCAACGGCCTGGCCGACCTCCGCCTGGACGACGCCCTCGCCCTCCTCGCCGACCTCGGCTACGACGGCGTCGGCCTCACCCTCGACCACATGCACCTGGACCCCCTGGCCCCGGACCTCGCGGCACGCACCCGCCAGGTCGGCCGCCGTCTGGCCGCACTCGGCCTGGAGGTCACCGTGGAAACCGGCGCCCGCTACGTCCTCGACCCCCGCCGCAAACACGGCCCCTCCCTCCTCGACCCCGACCCCGCCGACCGGTCCCGCCGCGCCGACCTGCTGCTCCGAGCCGTACGGGTGGCCGCCGACCTGGGCGCCCACGCGGTGCACTGCTTCAGCGGCACCTTGCCCCCCGGCACTGATGAGGCAACGGCCTGGAACCGACTGGCCGAGGCACTGGCCCCCGTCCTTGAAGCCGCGACCGCAGCCGACATCCCCCTGGCCGTCGAGCCCGAACCCGGCCACCTCCTCGCCACCCTCGCCGACTTCCACCACCTGCGCCACGCCCTCGGCGACCCCACCCACCTCGGCCTCACCCTCGACCTGGGCCACTGCCAGTGCCTCGAGCCCCTCCCACCCGCCGACTGCGTCCGCGCCGCCGCCCCCTGGCTGCGCCACGTCCAGATCGAGGACATGCGGCGCGGCCACCACGAACACCTGCCCTTCGGAGACGGCGAGATCGACTTCCCCGCAGTCCTGTCGGCCCTGGCCGCCACCGGCTACAGCGCCCTCACCGTGGTCGAACTACCCCGCCACTCCCACGCGGGCCCCCACTACGCCGAAACCTCCCTGCCCTTCCTCAGGACAGCCGCCGCCCGCCCGGATCCCTCCGCGCCCGTGAGCGGCCAGGTGTCTTCCGCCCCGACTTCGGCGTTCCTCGACGGCGTCCCGTCGGCTCCATCCGGCCCTCCGTTCCCGTAGCAGCCGCACGATCAAGCAGCCCCCGCCGACACCCCGACCCCCTCCACCGAGCCCTCCGCCCCCACGGAAGGGACCACCCATGACCCACTCCGCCCCCAGTACGGCGACCCCC
>NZ_WWKH01000860.1:0-5310 GCF_009865595.1 Streptomyces sp. SID1328
GTGGGCACGGGCAGCGCGCGGGCCAGGACGGCGACCGCGACGGCCGCCGCGCCGACCGACACCGCGGCCGGGGCCGCGCCCAGGTAACCGGTGGCGAGGATGGCGAGCGCCGAGGAGGCGACCGTGGCCATCAGGCCGTACATCCGCTCGTCCGGCGAGGCGTGCGAGCGGAGCTGGAGGACCAGGGCCAGCAGGACCCAGATGCCGAGCGGCCCGAGGATCGCCACCGGTGCCTGCTCGCGGCCCGCCGCCAGCACGGCCACGTCGGCGACCAGGCCGCCGAGGAAGGCCAGCGCGATGCCCTGCCGGGCGGGCCACATGCCGTTCAGCCGGAACCAGCCGGCCGCCGTCACGGCCTGGAGCAGCACCAGCGGCACCACCAGGGCGTACGAGCCGAGCGGCGCCGCCACCGCGAGCAGGACGCCGAGCAGCGCGGTGAGCGCGGCCGGCTGGATGCCGGGCTCGATGATCGGCGAACGGCCCTCGAGCCGGGCCCGCTGAGCGTCGGTGATCCGGGCGTTCCCGGCGAGGGTGGCGGGGCCGAAGGCGGGCTCGGGCTCCTGTACCGGCGCGGGGGTCTGCTGGTACGGCTGCTCGGCCACCGGCACCCACGCGTGGTTCTGGGTGTCCCAGGTCTGCCCCTGCCACTGCTGGGCCGCGCCCTGCTGGGCCCCGTAGGGCTCGGCGTAGGGATTCGGGAACTGCGGCTGCTCCGGTGGCGGGGCCCAGTTACCAGGGGTCCGCTGCTGCCCGTAGGGGTCGTACCCCGAGTACGGGCCGCCCTCGTAACGCTGCTGGTCGCTCAACGCCTCATCCTCCTGCGAACGGCGGGAGCACCTCGACCGTGCCGCCCTCGGCCAGCCGTACCGTCTCATGCGCGCGGGTCCCGACGGGAGCGCCGTCGACGAGGAACGCGCACCTTCGCAGCACGCGGGTGAGTTCGCCGGGGTGCCGTTCACGCACGCAGGCCAGCGCCTCGGCGAGCGTTCCGGCGTCGTACGGTTCGTCGGCGGTGCCGGCCGCGGCCTTGGCGGCGGCCCAGTAGCGCACCGTGACCTTGGGCATCTCGTTCCTCATCGGACAGCGGAAACAACAAATAAAGACGGTGCCGCCCAGGCTAGTCCGTCCCCCGCCCGGTGCGCGCCCGCGCCCAGCGGCCGATCCGGGCCAGCAGCTCCTCCCCGGCCGCGTTCTCCGCGTGGCCCATGCCCGGCTCCAGCCAGAGTTCACCCGCCTCCCCGGCCGCGTCCGCGAGCATCCGGGGGTGGTCGAGCGGGAAGTAGCCGTCGCTGTCGCCGTGCACCACCAGCAGCGGGACCGGCGCCAGCCGGGCGGCCGCCTCCACCGGGGAGAGCGGCACGGGGTCCCAATCGCGGTGGTGGATGCGGGTGCGGAAGCCGTACCGGCCGACCAGCCGGCCCGAGGGGCGGGTGACCAGCCAGTGCAGCCGGCGCATCGGCGCGGTGCCCCGGTAGTACCAGCGGGCGGGCGAGCTGACCGAGACCACCGCGTCGACCGTGCCGGGGTTCAGTGCCGCGTGGCGCAGCACCACCGAGCCGCCCATGGAGAAGCCGACGCTCACCACGCGCGCGTGCCCGAAGCCGCGCGCCCAGTCCACGGCCGCCGTCAGGTCCAGGACCTCCCGGTCGCCCACCGTGGAGCGCCCGCCGGAGGCGCCGTGGCCCCGGAAGGAGAAGGTCACCACCGCCCCGTACGCGGCCAGCGCGCGGGCCACCCGGCGCACGTGCGGCCGGTCCACGTCCCCGGTGAAGCCGTGCGCGACCACGAAGACCAGCCCGGCCGGGCCCGTTTCGTATACGACGGGTCCGGGATCGTATACGGAATCGACGGCGATTCCGTCGGCCGTACGCAGAAAAGTCCGGACACCGGGGCCTTGACCCGTCTCGGAATTCGGACGAATGGTGGAACGTGTCGCATGACCCGCCGGACGGTTGCTCATGTGGGCTATTCTGCTGGGCAGAGGACTCGGGCAGTGAAGCCCCCGAGTCCTTTTGTGCTTTCGGTACCGCACCGGAGGTGTCCTCGCAGGGACCGAGGAGGAACCAGACGTATGAGTTCGCTGCTGCTCCTGACCAACGCCCTCCAGCCGTCGACGGAGGTGCTTCCCGCTCTCGGCCTGCTGCTGCACAACGTGCGGGTCGCCCCGGCGGAGGGTCCCGCACTCGTCGACACCCCCGGTGCCGACGTCATCCTCGTCGACGGCCGCCGGGACCTCCCGCAGGTGCGCAGCCTGTGTCAGCTGCTGCGCTCCACCGGGCCGGGCTGTCCGCTGGTCCTGGTGGTCACCGAGGGCGGGCTCGCCGCCGTCACCGCCGACTGGGGCATCGACGACGTCCTGCTGGACACCGCGGGCCCGGCCGAGGTCGAGGCCCGGCTCCGGCTCGCGATGGGCCGCCAGCAGCTCGTCACCGACGACTCCCCCATGGAGATCCGCAACGGCGACCTCTCCGTGGACGAGGCCACCTACTCCGCGAAGCTCAAGGGCCGGGTGCTCGACCTGACCTTCAAGGAGTTCGAGCTGCTGAAGTACCTGGCCCAGCACCCCGGCCGCGTCTTCACCCGCGCCCAGCTCCTCCAGGAGGTCTGGGGCTACGACTACTTCGGCGGCACCCGCACCGTGGACGTGCACGTACGGCGGCTGCGGGCCAAGCTCGGCCCGGAGCACGAGTCGCTGATCGGCACCGTCCGCAATGTGGGATACCGCTTCGTCACCCCCGAGAAGCCCGACCGGGCCGCCGAGGAGGCCCGTGCCGAGGCCCGGCGGGCCGCGTCCGGGCGGGCAAAGGCGGCGGAAGGGGACGCCTCCACCGTCCGCGAGGACAGCGGGGTCGCGGCAGACGCTTAAAGCCGCTGCGGCCGGGGTAGTGCCAGGGCACCCCCGGCTGTCTCCGGCCCAGGGTCCACGCCACGAATGCCCTGCCCAGAGCGGGTCAATCCGCGTAGACTCCGCGCGTGGCGAAGGTGACTCGGGATGATGTGGCACGGCTGGCGGGGACCTCGACCGCCGTGGTCAGTTACGTCATCAACAACGGACCCCGGCCGGTCGCCCCGGCCACGCGCGAGCGTGTCCTCGCGGCCATCCAGGAGCTGGGGTACCGCCCGGACCGGGTGGCCCAGGCGATGGCCTCGCGCCGTACCGACCTGATAGGTCTGATCATCCCGGACGCCCGCCAGCCCTTCTTCGGGGAGATGGCGCACGCGGTCGAACAGGCCGCCTCCGAGCGCGGAAAGATGGTCCTGGTCGGCAACACCGACTACATCGCCGAGCGCGAGGTCCACTATCTGCGGGCGTTCCTCGGCATGCGGGTCTCCGGTCTCATCCTCGTCTCGCACGCGCTGAACGACCAGGCCGCCGCCGAGATCGAGGCGTGGGACGCCCGCGTGGTGCTGCTGCACGAGCGCCCGGAGGCCATCGACGACGTCGCCGTCACCACCGACGACCTCGGCGGCGCCCAGCTCGCCGTCCGCCACCTGCTGGAGCACGGGTACGAGTACGTGGCCTGCATGGGCGGCACCGCCGACACCCCGGCCGTGGGCGACCCGGTCTCCGACCACGTGGAGGGCTGGCGCCGGGCGATGTCCGAGGCGGGCCTGTCCACCGAGGGCCGCCTCTTCGAGGCCGCGTACAACCGCTACGACGCCTACAAGGTGGCGCTGAAGATCCTGGCCGGACCGGACCGGCCGCCCGCCATCTTCTGCTCCACCGACGACCAGGCCATCGGGGTGCTCCGGGCCGCCCGCGAGCTGCGGCTGGACGTGCCGGGCGAGCTGGCGGTGGCCGGCTTCGACGACATCAAGGAGGCGGCGCTCGCCGACCCGCCGCTGACCACGGTGGCCTCCGACCGTCCGGCGATGGCCCGCGCGGCGGTCGACCTGGTACTGGACGACGGCCTGCGCGTGGCGGGCTCCCGCCGGGAGCGGCTGAAGACCTTCCCATCCCGTCTCCGGGTCCGCGCGAGCTGCGGCTGCGGTAGCTGAATCCGCAGGTCAGCGGGGTCTCATAGGAACCGAAGGCGGTTCTGCCGGGCTTCTCAGCCGGGCCTCACGAAGCTCTCATGGTCGCGGGACATGCTCCTCGTATGACCGAGAGCACGCGCCGCAGCGGCGGCCACGAGGACGAGCCCCCCGAGGGAACTCCCGCACAGCCGTACGCGGCCTTCCCCGCGGCGGGTGCGCACCCCGAGTGGCCTCCCCCGCCGGCCCACGCCCCCGCCACGGGGCCGGGGGCCGGGCACCGGCGCAAGCGTCCCGGTGGTCCGGTCACGCTGCTCGCGGCGGTCGCGCTGGTCGCGGCCGCGGTCGGCGGAGGCACCGCCTACGCCTTCCAGCAGCTCACCGGGCACGGCACCACCGCCACCGACACGGCCACCCCGGTGGTCGCGGCCGGCAAGAAGGGCGACGTGGCGAACATCGCCGCGGCGCTCACCCCGAGTGTGGTCGAGGTCAACGCGACCCTCGCGAACGGCTCGTCCACCGGCTCCGGCGTGATCGTCAGCGACCAGGGCGAGATCGTCACCAACAACCACGTCGTCTCCGGCGCCTCCTCGGTGAAGGTGCGCACCAGCGACGGCACCAGCCGCACCGCCCGCGTGGTCGGCACCGACAGCTCCAGGGACCTGGCGCTGCTGAAGGTGGAGGACGCGTCGGGGCTCAAGGCGGCGCCGCTCGGCACCTCCTCGGGCGTCCAGGTCGGTGACACGGTCGTGGCGATCGGCTCCCCCGAAGGGCTGACCTCCACCGTGACCAGCGGCATCGTCTCCGCGCTCGACCGGGACGTGACCGTCTCCACCGACGAGAGCCAGGGCGGACAGGGACAGGACGGCGACGAGCAGTGGCCGTTCCAGTTCGGCGGCCGCCAGTTCAACGGCGACACCGGCTCCGCCACCACCACCTACAAGGCCATCCAGACCGACGCCTCACTCAACCCCGGCAACTCCGGCGGCGCCCTCATCGACGCCTCCGGCCGGGTGATCGGGATCAACTCGGCCATGTACTCCTCGGGTTCCCGGGCTTCCTCGTCCTCGGACGCGGGCAGCATCGGACTCGGCTTCGCCATCCCCGTCGACACCGTCAAGGCCGACCTGGCGAAGCTCCGGGCGGGTGCCACGAGCTGACAGCACGTACCCGAGCACCACCGCAGTACCGAGCAGCAGGGAGAACGTCATGATCAAGCGCGTCTCGCACCAGGCCCCTGTCTCCGGACCGGCGAACGTCGCCGTCGCCCTCGAGGTGGCGCACGAGCTGCACACCCCCGACCCCAGCCCCCGCCTGCCCGAGCTGCCCTCCCCC
>NZ_WWKH01000861.1:0-23872 GCF_009865595.1 Streptomyces sp. SID1328
ACGACGAGGCTCGAACTCGCGACCTCAACCTTGGCAAGGTTGCGCTCTACCAACTGAGCTACGTCCGCAGTGCGCCGTGGCGCGGAGCCAACTATACCCAACCCCGGTCCCGTGCGAGACGCACCGCGGTGTGCCGGTTCTCCGCGCCCAGCTTGGTGACGGCCGAGGAGAGATAGTTCCGCACCGTCCCCTGTGACAGCGCGGCCCGCTCGGCGATCTCCGTGACCGGTGCCCCGTCCGCCGCCAGTTCCAGCACCTCGGCCTCCCGCGCGGTCAGCGGGGAGTCGCCGGCGGAGATCGCGTCGGCGGCCAACTCCGGGTCGATGTAGCGGCTTCCGGCATGCACGGTCCGGATGATCTCGGCGAGCCGCTCGGCACTGACCGTCTTCGGGACGAACCCGCGCACACCCGCCGCCAGCGCCCGTTTCAGATGCCCGGGGCGTCCGTGCCCGGTCACGATCAAGACCTGGCAGTCGGGCAGTTCGGTCCGCAGGGATGTGGCCACCCTCACACCGTCGGCGCCCGGCATCTGGAGATCCAGCACGGCCACGTCAGGCGTGTGCGCCCGGGCCATCGCCAGCGCCTCGGGCCCACTCGCCGCCTCCGCGACGACCAGCAGATCGTCCTCCAGCGAGAGCAGCGCGGCCAGCGCACCCCGGATCAGATGCTCGTCGTCGGCCAACAACAGTCGCACCGGCCCGTTCATACGGAAACCTGCCTCCTCGGCACCCGCGCCTCAACCCGAAACCGTCCCTCACCGACGGGTCCCGCCATCAGCGTGCCTTCGACGGCGGCGAGCCGCTCCCGCAGTCCGACCAGACCGGAGCCGTCGCCCTTCTCCGGTACTCCGGCGCCGTCGTTCTCCACCGTCAGCACCACATGTCCCTTCCGTGTCACCAGTTCCACCGCGCAGTGCCGCGCGTCCCCGTGCCGCAGCACATTGGTGGCCGCCTCGCGCACCACCCACGCCAGCGCGGACTGCACCGGAACCGGCAACGCCGCGTCCTCGGCTGTCACCTCGCACACGATTCCCGCAGCATCCAGCACGCCCTTGGCACCCGCGAGTTCGGCCCCGAGATCGGCCTCCCGGTAGCCGCGTACGACCTCCCGCACCTCGCGCTGCGACTCCTGCGCGATGCGCTGGATCTCAATCATCTGCTCCACCGCCTCCGGCCGTCCGCGCCGGGCCAACTGGACGGCCAGCTCGCTCTTGAGGGAGATCACCGAGAGGTTCCGGCCCAGCACGTCGTGCAGGTCCCGTCCGAACCGCAGCCGCTCCTCCGCGACGGCCAGCCGGGCTTCCACCTCCCGCCCCCGCTCGGCCTCCCAGAGCACGGAGAGGGTCCAGGCACCGCTGCGGCCGGCACCCACGGCCAACAGGAGGCCGAAGGCGGCCGCGAGACCGGCGCCCAGGATTCCGCCGCCGCCGTCAGGCTGGGCCAGCGCGGTCGTGGCGACCACCACGACGGTGACCACCACCATCCTGCGCAGATAGGACCGCACCGGCACCAGCAGCGCGTACGGCAGTCCGAACGGCGTCAGCGCCGCCCCAAGGGCCAGCCTGGCCGTCACCTCCTCGGCGCCGTCCACCGCCGCCAGTGCCACGATCAGCGCGAGGGAGAGGCCGAGCAGCACCCAGGAGCCCCACAGCACCGGACCGGGCTGCCCGGTGCGCCCGAGGTAGCGGTCGAGCGCGGGCCGGGTGAGGCGGTTGGCCTCCGTGCACTGGAGCACGGCCACGACGACAAGGGACGCGCCGAGCACGAGCGGCACCGGCCGGTGGCGCACTCCGCCGATCAGGGGCAGCAGCAGCCAGCTCACCGAGAGCAGCCACGGCATCATGTGCCACATGCCCAGGGTGGTCAGCTCGACCCGCTCCGCCTTGCTCCGTGCCCGCCAGTGCCGCTCGCGCAGCCCCCGTATCCGGCCCAGCATCCCGTCTCCCCCCGGTGTCAGCGGCGCGGTTCCCAGCGGAACCAGCGCCTCGCGGCGAACACTGCCACCACCGCCCAGGCCAGCGCGGTCGCCGTGGCGCCCAGTGCCTCGTACGCGCTGAGGTGTCCGGTCCAGCCGCCGCGGACCAGGCGGATCGCCGGGGAGAGCGGGAGGAGCTCGCAGACGTGGGCGAGCCGCCCCGGCATGGCCTCGGTCGGGAACATGATGCCGGAGCCGAGCATGGAGGCGAACACCACCGGCAGCGCGGTCACCTGAGCGCTCTCCGTGCTGCGGGTGAAGGACGCGGTCAGCGCGGCCAGGGCGGCGCTGGTGACCAGCCCGGCCAGCAGCCCGAGCAGCGCCAGGTGCGGCGCCTTCGGCGGGCCGAGATGCAGCAAGGCAGTGCAGCCGGCGCAGAGCAGCAGCGCCTGGGCGAGTCCGAGGGCCAGGGCCGGCAGGGCGGTGCCCGTGAGGATCTCGGGGTCGGAGAGCTCGCCGGTGCGCAGCCGCTTGAGGACGAGTTCCTCGCGGCGGGCGACATAGGCGTTGACGAGGGAGGCGTAGACGGCGAAGAGGAAGGTGAAGCCGACGGCCGCGGGCAGCATGACCGTGCCGACGCTCAGCCCGAGCTTCTCCAGCTCCAGTCGATCGATGGCCTGCCGTGCGGTGAGGGGCAGGGTGAGCGGCACGACCAGCGCCGTGAACACCACGCCCTTGTTGCGGCCGAGCAGGGTGAGTTCGGCGCGGGCCAGCGTGCCCAGCCGCCGGGCCGCTCCGTTTCCGATGGACAGTGCCGTGCCGCTCATGCCGCCGCCCCCCGCTCCCCGGCGATCTCGAGGAACGCCTCCTCCAGTGATGCCGACCGCATGTCCAGGCCGTGCAACTCGACCCCGGCCCGCTCCGCCCAGGCCAGCACGCCGGTGGCCGACCGCTGGAGCTCGCGGGTGCTGAGGCGGACGTCCCGGCCGCTGAACTCATGTGCACAGCAGCCGAGTTGGGCCAGTGGAGGCAGGTCGCCGGGGAAGTACCCCTCGGGCAGCCGGAAGGAGATGCTGGCCGGGCGGTCCGCGGTGACCTCGGCCGGGGTGCCGGAGACCGCGATGCGGCCCTCGTGCAGGATCGCCAGCCGGTCGGCCAGGTCCTCCGCCTCTTCCAGATAGTGCGTGGTGAGCAGCACGGTCGTGCCGGTGTCGCGCAGCGAGCGCACCAACTCCCAGGTGTCCCGGCGGCCCTCGGCGTCCAGTCCGGTGGTGGGCTCGTCGAGGAACAGCACCTCGGGGTCGCCGAGCAGGGCGAGCGCCAGGTCGAGGCGCCGCCGCTCGCCGCCGGAAAGCTGCTTGATCCGTACGCCGGTCCGTCCGGTCAGGCCGACACGCTCCAGCGCCTGCGCCCCGGGCCGGGCGCCGCTGGTGCAGCCCGCCCACATGCGGACGGTCTCGGCGACGGTGAGGTCGGAGGGGAAGCCACCCTCCTGGAGCATCACACCGGTGCGGGGACGTACGGCAGCCCGCTCGGCGAAGGGGTCGTGGCCGAGGACCTTCACCCGGCCCCCGGCCGGAGCCGCGAGGCCCTCCAGCAGTTCGACGGTGGAGGTCTTGCCGGCGCCGTTGGTGCCGAGCAGGGCGAAGATCTCGGCGTGGGCCACGGAGAAGGTGATGCCGCGCACGGCCTCGAAACCGTCGCCGTAGACTCGCCGCAGATCGGTGACCTCGATCACAGGGTCCTGTGGGGTGCTGTCCATGGCACCAGCGTCCCGGCGGTCCGGCCTGGCCGGCAGTGCGTGGTGTCATCGGGTGCCATGACAAATGTCAGAGCGCACGAGGGCACACAAAAAGGCCCCGGTCCGAAGACCGGGGCCCTTTTCACTGAGCGGACGACGAGGCTCGAACTCGCGACCTCAACCTTGGCAAGGTTGCGCTCTACCAACTGAGCTACGTCCGCACTGCTCCCGACCGGCTCCCACCGATCGGTGCGAGCACCAGCCTACCTGATCCAAAAGGATGGTCATGACCGGTGCCAGAGCGGGTGACAGGAATCGCACACTGCGCCTCCCCCCTGGAAGGGGGGTGTTCTACTACTGAACTACACCCGCACGGTCCGTGGGTTTCGGCCTTTCGGCCTTGCCCCTCGGCGTGAGCCAGACATTAGCCGATCAGCAGGGGGGTTGCGCAAGTCGGTTCCCTGCGGCGCCAGGTGAACGAGTCTCAGGGCCCGTGGGTCCAGGCCCTGAGGGTGAAGGCCGTACGGGCTCAGCGGGCCTCGCTGAACGCCTCGTAGACCTTCTTGGGGATGCGGCCGCGGGCGGGCACGTCCATCTTGTTCGCCTGGGCCCAGGCGCGGATGGCCGACGGGTCGGGGGCGACCTCGGTCTGCCGGTACGCCTTGCCGGACCGGGCGCGCTTGCGGCCGGCCTCCACGTAGGGCGCGAGCGCCTTGCGCAGTTTCTTGGCGTTGGTTTCGTTCAGGTCGATCTCGTACGACTTGCCGTCGAGTCCGAAGGCGATCGTTTCCGCCGCTTCCGAGCCGTCGATGTCGTCGAAGAGCGTGACCACGACCTTTTGCGCCACGGATATCGGTCCCTTCGTGCGGCACGTCGGTACCGGTGTCGAGCCGGCAATGACGTGCCGAGTATCGGCTATTCCCAATTCATTTGTACAGTGCGCGCCAATGAAATGGGAAGCCCTACTGAATACCTCCGCGTGTCCGGACTCAATAGGCATCACCAGTGGCCCGCAGAACTTTCCCAGAAATTTTCACCGGGGTCGGTGTTCGACACCCGATCGTGATGCGGGTCACGTAGAAACCTCCAACTCTACCCGCGTAGAAATTTTGTACGGGTAGTCTGAAGGAACCTGCTCAGCACCACACACCGGGAGTGCCAGTGGCACGCGTCGTAGTCGACGTCATGCTCAAGCCGGAGATCCTCGACCCCCAGGGCCAGGCGGTCCAGCGTGCGCTGCCGCGCCTGGGTTTCACGGGGATCTCGGACGTCCGTCAGGGAAAGCGATTCGAGCTGGAAGTAGAGGGGCCGGTCGACGAGGCCGCGCTCGCCCGCATCCATGATCTGGCGGAATCCTTCCTCGCCAACACCGTGATCGAAGACTTCACCGTGAAGGTGGAGGAAGTAGCGGGGGCCGCCGAGTGACCGCTCGTATTGGTGTCGTCACATTTCCGGGAAGTCTCGACGACCGTGACACCCGGCGCGCGATCACCCTCGCCGGCGCCGAACCCGTGGCCCTCTGGCACAAGGACAAGGACCTCAAGCAGGTCGACGCCGTGGTGCTGCCGGGCGGTTTCTCCTACGGCGACTATCTGCGCGCCGGGGCGATCTCCCGCTTCTCGCCGGTGATGGAGTCGGTCATCGAGCAGGCGAAGGCCGGCCTTCCGGTCCTCGGTATCTGCAACGGCTTCCAGGTCCTCACCGAGGCGCACCTGCTGCCCGGCGGGATGCTCGGCAACGACCACCTCCACTTCATCTGCCGCGACCAGAAGCTGCGGGTGGAGAACGCGGGGACGGCCTGGACCGGCGACTACCGCCAGGGCCAGGAGATCCACATCCCGCTGAAGAACATGGACGGCCGGTACGTCGCCGACGAGTACACGCTCGACAAGCTGGAGGCGGAGGGCCGGGTCGTCTTCCGCTACCTGGACGTCAACCCCAACGGCTCGCTGCGCGACATCGCCGGCATCACCAACGAGGCCGGGAACGTGGTCGGCCTCATGCCGCACCCCGAGCACGCCGTCGAGCCGCTGATCGGAACCGGCCGCACCGACGGCCTCCCGTTCTTCACCTCGATCCTGAAGAAGCTGGTCAACGCATGAGCCGGACGCCTCTGGACACGGTCGACAACGCGGCCGCGACCCCCGACGTCGAGCTGCCCTGGGCCGAACTGGGCCTGAAGAAGGACGAGTACGAGCGCGTGGTCGAGATCCTCGGCCGCCGCCCGACCGGCGCCGAACTCGCCATGTACTCGGTCATGTGGTCCGAGCACTGCTCGTACAAGTCCTCCAAGGTCCACCTGCGCCAGTTCGGCGAGAAGGCGCCCCAGTCGGACGCCATGCTCGTCGGCATCGGTGAGAACGCCGGTGTGGTGGACGTCGGCCAGGGCTACGCGGTCACCTTCAAGGTCGAGTCGCACAACCACCCCTCCTACGTCGAGCCCTACCAGGGCGCGGCCACGGGCGTCGGCGGCATCGTCCGCGACATCATCGCCATGGGCGCCCGCCCGGTCGCGGTCGTGGACCCGCTGCGCTTCGGCGCCGCGGACCACCCCGACACCAAGCGCGTGCTGCCCGGCGTGGTCGCCGGCATCGGCGGCTACGGCAACTGCCTGGGCCTGCCCAACATCGGCGGCGAGGTCGTCTTCGACGCCTGCTACCAGGGCAACCCGCTGGTCAACGCCGGGGCCATCGGCGTCATGCGGCACGAGGACATCCACCTGGCCAAGGCGTCCGGCGCCGGCAACAAGGTCATCCTGTACGGCGCCCGCACCGGCGGCGACGGCATCGGCGGCGCGTCGATCCTCGCCTCGGAGACCTTCGACGACGCCAAGCCCTCCAAGCGCCCCGCGGTGCAGGTCGGCGACCCCTTCCAGGAGAAGCTCCTCATCGAGTGCACCCTGGAGGCGTTCCAGGAGAAGCTGGTCGTCGGCATCCAGGACCTCGGCGCGGCGGGCCTGTCCTGCGCGACGAGCGAGCTGGCCTCCAACGGCTCCGGCGGCATGCGCGTCACCCTGGACGACGTACCGCTGCGCGACTCCACGCTCTCGCCCGAGGAGATCCTCATGAGCGAGTCGCAGGAGCGCATGTGCGCGGTGGTCGAGCCGGAGAAGGTCGACCGCTTCCTGGAGATCTGCGAGAAGTGGGACGTCATCGCCACCGTCATCGGTGAGGTCACCGACGGCGACCGGCTGGAGATCTTCTGGCACGGCGGCAAGATCGTCGACGTCGACCCGCGCACGGTCGCCCACGACGGCCCGGTCTACGAGCGTCCCTACGCCCGCCCCGACTGGCAGGACGCCCTCCAGGCCGACGACGCGAACAAGCTGCCCCGTCCGGCCACCGCCGAGGAGCTGCGCGAGCAGGTCCTGAAGCTGGTCGCGTCGCCCAACCAGGCGTCGAAGAAGTGGATCACCTCGCAGTACGACCACTTCGTCCAGGGCAACACCGTCCTCGCCCAGCCGGAGGACTCCGGCATGATCCGCGTGGACGCGGAGACCGGTCTCGGCGTCGCCATCGCCACCGACGGCAACGGCCGCTACGCCAAGCTCGACCCGTACACCGGCGCGCAGCTCGCGCTGGCCGAGGCGTACCGGAACGTGGCGACGACCGGTGCCAAGCCGCTCGCCGTCTCCGACTGCCTGAACTTCGGCTCGCCCGAGGACCCGGCCGTGATGTGGCAGTTCGCGGAGGCCGTGCGCGGTCTGGCGGACGGCTGTCTCCAGCTCGGCACCCCGGTGACCGGCGGCAACGTCTCGCTGTACAACCAGACCGGCGAGGCCGCCATCCACCCGACCCCGGTGGTCGCGGTCCTCGGCGTCATCGACGACGTGGCCCGGCGCACCCCGGTCGCCTTCCAGGAGGAGGGCCAGCTCCTCTACCTGCTGGGCGACACCTCCGAGGAGTTCGGCGGCTCGGCCTGGTCCCAGGTCGTCCACGACCACCTCGGCGGGCTGCCCCCGAAGGTCGACCTGGAGCGGGAGCGGCTGCTGGCCGAGATCCTGATCTCGGCCTCCCGCGACGGCATGATCGACTCCGCGCACGACCTCTCCGACGGCGGTCTGATCCAGGCCGTGGTCGAGTCGGCGCTGCTCGGGGAGAAGGGCGCGCGGCTGATCGTCCCGGACGGTCTGGACGCGTTCACCTTCCTCCTCTCGGAGTCGGCGGGCCGCGCGCTCGTCGCCGTACCGCGCTCGGAGGAGCTGCGCTTCACCGACATGTGCGGCGCGCGGGGCCTCCCGGCCACGCGTATCGGTGTCGTCGATGGTGCTGTGTCTGATTCGAACGCAGTGATCGACATCCAGGGCGAGTTCACCCTCTCCCTGGCCGAGCTGCGCGAGGCGCACGAGAACACCATCCCGGCGCTGCTGGCGTGACGACCGCGGACGGCCCCTGCCCCACCCGGGCGGGGGCCGTCCCGGCATAGGGTCGCTCCATGCCTCCGGCCAAGAAGCGTGCCCGCAAGTACGACCCCCTCCGGACCCGTGCCGCCGTGCTCGCGCAGCTCGGCGCGGTGCGGGAGGCCGTGGAGGGGCTCGATCCCGGTCAACTGGCCCTGCCCACGCGGCGGGAGGGGACGACCGTGGGGGAGCTGGCCGAGCAGGCCGCCGCGTCCGTCGTCGCCGTGCGGCAGGCGGTGGAGCGGCCGGCGCAGTTCAAGCAGACGTTGCCGCTCGCGGAGTGGCCGCTGCGCAGAGCCGTCGCCTTGACCCCCGTGCCGCTCGGTCTCGGCGCCGCCGAGGACGATCTGCGGGCCCTGCTGGCCGACCATCCGGGCAGCCCGCTGGTGGACACCGGTGCCGGGGTGCTGCCGCTCAACGAGTACCTGGTCACCCGTGCCGTCGAGCTGGTCCTCGCGGCCGATGACCTGTCCGGCGCGGTGCCCGGACTCGAGGTGCCGCTGGACCGGCACGCCCTGGCCGCCGCGACCCGGCTGCTCGCCGACGCCCTCGCCGTGAAGGCGCCCGGCGGCTCCACCGAGGTGCGGGTGCCGCCGTACGCGGTGGTGCAGTGCGTCGAGGGGCTGAGGCACACCCGGGGGACACCGCCCAACGTGGTCGAGACCGGCCCGCTCACCTGGGTCCGCCTCGCCACCGGGCGCCTGGCCTGGGCGGACGCCGTCGCGCGGGCCGAGGTGAGCGCGAGCGGGGAGCGCGCCGACCTCTCCGGGCTGCTGCCACTCGGCGGATAGCGGGGAACCCCGGCCCCGCCGCGCACGTCGGAGGGGTATGGACCGGCACACGCAGCGCATGACACTGACCGTGGCCGCCGCGCTCGTACCGCTCGCGGTGGCCTGTGGGAACGACACCGTCGACACCGGCAGCGGCTCGGTGGCCCCGCCCCCGAAGCTCACCGGCACCGACTGGCGGGTGGACAGCGTCACCGAGGGCGACACCACGCACCGCGCCCCCGCGGCCGCCCGCATCCGCTTCGACGACGAGGGCCGGGCGACCGGCAATCTCGGCTGCAACACCTTCTCCGCGCCCACCACCATCGACGGCGGCCGGATCGACTTCGGAGCCCTGCGCACGACCCGCATGGCCTGCGACGAACCCCGGATGACCTTCGAACGCGCGCTGACCCGCGCCCTCAACTCCGGTGCCCTGACCGCCCGTACCGACGACGGCGCGCTCACCCTCACCACCGGAGGGGGCGCGCGCGTCCAGCTCACGCCGAGCGCGGCCGAATGATGTGCGACAACTCACTCAGGACGGCCTCCCGAGGCCCCCGGAGCGCTCACCTGAGCCGCAGCGGCCCCTGACCCGACGCGCGGTCACCGCTCTGACCTGCACAAACGCAGAATCAGCCAAAGTGATCGCGAGTCCGGGTTCGGCGGGGGCCACATATCCCCAATTCGGCCCAGCGGTCGGCCTCGCCTACACTCGGGAACGTGCCACGTGGTGACGGTCGACTCAATCACGATCTGCTTCCCGGCGAAAAAGGCCCCCAGGACGCTTGCGGCGTCTTCGGTGTCTGGGCGCCGGGTGAAGAGGTCGCAAAGCTCACGTACTTCGGGCTCTACGCCCTCCAGCACCGGGGTCAGGAATCCGCGGGAATCGCGGTCAGCAATGGCTCCCAGATCCTCGTCTTCAAGGACATGGGCCTGGTCTCCCAGGTCTTCGACGAAACCTCACTCGGTTCGCTCCAGGGTCATATCGCGGTCGGTCACGCCCGCTACTCGACCACCGGCGCCTCCGTGTGGGAGAACGCCCAGCCGACGTTCCGTGCCACCGCGCACGGTTCCATCGCGCTCGGCCACAACGGCAACCTGGTCAACACCGCCCAGCTGGCGGAGATGGTCGCCGACCTGCCCAAGGACACCAACGGCCGCTCCACCCGGGTCGCGGCCACCAACGACACCGACCTGCTGACGGCACTCCTCGCCGCGCAGGTCGACGAGGACGGCAAGCCGCTGACCATCGAGGAGGCCGCCCACGCGGTGCTCCCCAAGGTCAAGGGCGCCTTCAGCCTCGTCTTCATGGACGAGCACACCCTCTACGCCGCCCGTGACCCGCAGGGCATCCGCCCGCTGGTCCTCGGCCGGCTGGAGCGCGGCTGGGTGGTCGCCTCCGAGTCCGCCGCGCTCGACATCTGCGGCGCGTCCTACGTCCGGGAGATCGAGCCGGGCGAGTTCATCGCCATCGACGAGAACGGTCTGCGCACCTCCCGGTTCGCGGAAGCGAAGCCCAAGGGCTGCGTCTTCGAGTACGTGTACCTGGCCCGCCCGGACACCGACATCGCCGGCCGGAACGTGTATCTGTCCCGCGTCGAGATGGGCCGCCGCCTGGCCAAGGAGGCGCCCGCCGAGGCCGACCTGGTCATAGCGACGCCGGAGTCCGGCACCCCGGCCGCGATCGGGTACGCCGAGGCGTCCGGCATCCCCTTCGGCAACGGTCTGGTGAAGAACGCCTACGTCGGCCGGACCTTCATCCAGCCCTCGCAGACGATCCGCCAGCTCGGCATCCGGCTGAAGCTGAACCCGCTCAAGGAAGTCATCAAGGGCAAGCGCCTGGTCGTCGTGGACGACTCCATCGTGCGCGGCAACACCCAGCGGGCCCTGGTCCGCATGCTGCGCGAGGCGGGCGCCGCCGAGGTCCACATCCGGATCTCCTCGCCCCCGGTGAAGTGGCCCTGCTTCTTCGGCATCGACTTCGCCACCCGTGCCGAGCTGATCGCCAACGGAATGACGATCGAGGAGATCGGCACCAGCCTGGGCGCCGACTCGCTCGCCTACATCTCCCTCGACGGCATGATCGAGGCGACCACCATCGCCAAGCCGGACCTGTGCCGCGCCTGCTTCGACGGTGAGTACCCGATGGACCTGCCCGACCCCGAGCTGCTCGGCAAGCAGCTGCTGGAGACCGAGCTGGCGGCCGGGCCCGCCACCACCGCCGCGGCCGACGCCATCCGGCGTCCCTGAGCTGCGCCGTCCGAGCCGTACGACAGGAAAGTTCTCTCAAGCATGTCCTCTGAGACCACGGGCGCCAGCTACGCGAGCGCGGGCGTCGACATCGAGGCGGGCGACCGCGCCGTCGAGCTGATGAAGGAGTGGGTGAAGAAGACCCGCCGTCCCGAGGTCCTCGGCGGCATCGGCGGCTTCGCCGGCCTCTTCGACGCCTCCGCCCTCAAGCGCTACGAGCGCCCGCTGCTGGCCTCCGCCACGGACGGGGTCGGCACCAAGGTCGACATCGCGCGCCGCCTCGGCGTCTACGACACCATCGGGCACGACCTGGTCGCCATGGTCATGGACGACATCGTGGTGTGCGGCGCCGAGCCGCTGTTCATGACCGACTACATCTGTGTCGGCAAGGTCCACCCCGAGCGGGTCGCCGCGATCGTCAAGGGCATCGCGGAGGGCTGTGTGCTCGCCGGGTGCGCCCTGGTGGGCGGCGAGACCGCCGAGCACCCGGGTCTGCTCGGCCCGGACGACTTCGACGTGGCCGGCGCCGGCACCGGCGTGGTGGAGGCCGACCGGCTGCTGGGCCCCGACCGCATCCGCTCCGGTGACGTGGTGATCGCCATGGCGTCCTCCGGGCTTCACTCCAACGGGTACTCCCTGGTCCGCCACGTCCTGCTGGAGCGGGCCGGGCTGGCGCTGGAGAGCGAGGTCGCGGAGCTGGGCCGGACGCTCGGCGAGGAGCTGCTGGAGCCCACGAAGATCTACTCCCTGGACTGCCTGGCGCTGACCCGCACCACCGAGGTGCACGCCTTCTCGCACATCACCGGCGGCGGACTCGCGGCCAACCTGGCCCGCGTGATCCCGGACGGGCTGTACGCCACCGTGGACCGCTCCACCTGGACGCCGGGCCCGGTCTTCGACCTGGTCGGCCGGAGCGGCGACGTGGCCCGGCTGGAGCTGGAGAAGACGCTGAACATGGGCGTCGGCATGATGGCCGTCGTCCCGGCGGAGTCCACGGAGGCGGCGCTGACCACGCTGGCCGACCGGGGTGTCGAGGCCTGGGTGGCCGGCACGATCGCCGAGCGCGGCGAGCAGGAGAGCGCCGCCGGGCTCGTCGGCGACTACGCGGTCTAGCGCGGCCGCCGGCCGGTTGCCGGACAGCACAGAAGCCGGTCGGTGGCAGTGCCACCGACCGGTCTTCCGCTGTTCATGCTCAGTGCAAGGTCAAGCGCCGCGACGGTGCTGTGAGGGACCGTCGTCCTCGTCCTCGTCGTCGTCCTCATAGAGGTCGGCGTAACGGGAGTAGAGGTCTTCCTCGTCGTCCTCATCGTCTTCGAACGGCTCGCTGTTCGGCGGCTGGTTCGAAGTCGATGCGCCCAGTTCACTGGCCAGACGCGACAGATCAGTCCCACCGCTGTTGTACTTCAGCTGGCGGGCGACCTTCGTCTGCTTGGCCTTGGCCCGGCCGCGCCCCATGGCTCGACCCCCTCGGTGACGGGGCTCAACGGCCCCAGAGTCTGACACGCGTTCATGATCCGAAACGGACTCCCCGCAGAGAGGCCGGTCCGTAGGGCTTCCACGGTACCTGAGCCCGCGCCCATACGGTACGTCGCCCGCAGCACGCGCGTGTGCACAGGACCCGCGAGGAGCCCTGTCCTCGCTGGTCAATGGCGATTTTAACCACTTATCGGGGTACGACCCGCCGACGGAAGTGACAGTTCTCTCCAAGTTGCCCCCGGCGGGTACCGCCGGGGGCCCCAGGGTGCCCACCCGCACGCGGGCGGGACAAGATCGCCGGGTTCGCGTTCCCCGGCGTGTCGGTCAGCGCGGGGCGCGCGCGTCGGCCATCCGCTGCTCGGCGATCCGGTCGGCCGCGGCGGCCGGCGGAACCCCGTCCGACTTCGCACGTGCGAAGATCGCCAATGTCGTGTCGAAGATCTTCGCCGCCTTCACCCGGCACCGCTCGAAGTCGAACCCGTGCAGCTCGTCGGCGACCTGGATGACCCCGCCCGCGTTCACCACGTAGTCCGGCGCGTAGAGGATGCCCCGGTCCTGGAGGTCCTTCTCCACGCCGGGGTGGGCGAGCTGGTTGTTGGCCGCGCCGCACACCACCGACGCGGTGAGCACCGGGACCGTGTGGTCGTCCAGCGCCCCGCCGAGCGCGCAGGGGGCGTAGATGTCGAGCCCCTCCAGCCGGATCAGCGCCTCGGTGTCCGCGACCCGGCGCACGGCGGGGTGGGCCTCGGTGATCCGGTCCACGGCCTCACCGCGGACGTCTGTCACCACGACCTGCGCGCCCTCCGCGAGCAGATGCCCGACCAGATGCCGGCCGACCTTGCCGACGCCCGCGATGCCGACCACCCGGTCCCGCAGCGAGGGGTCGCCCCACAGGTGCTGGGCGGAGGCGCGCATGCCCTGGTAGACGCCGAAGGCGGTGAGCACCGAGGAGTCACCGGCGCCGCCCTGCTCGGGGGAGCGGCCGGTGGTCCAGCGGCACTCGCGGGCCACCACGTCCATGTCGGCGACATAGGTGCCGACGTCGCACGCGGTGACGTAGCGGCCGCCGAGCGAGGCGACCATGCGGCCGTAGGCGAGCAGCAGCTCCTCCGTGCGGTCCCGCGCGGGGTCACCGATGATCACGGCCTTGCCGCCGCCGTGGTCGAGCCCGGCCATGGCGTTCTTGTACGACATCCCGCGCGCGAGCTGGAGCGCGTCGGCCACGGCCGCCGCCTCGTTCGGGTACGGGTGGAAACGGGTGCCGCCGAGCGCGGGGCCCAGCGCGGTGGAGTGGATGGCGATGACGGCCTTCAGGCCGGTGGCGCGGTCCTGGCAGAGCACGACCTGCTCATGGCCGCCCTGGTCCGAGTGGAACAGGGTGTGCAGGACATCTGCGGTGACGCCGGTTACCTCGGTCACTGTGGTGACTCCTGTGCAAGAAGCGGCGGGCGGGGCCGAAGCCCCTGGGGGTTCCCCCACACTTTTGGTGGCGGGGGAGGCGGCGGGGTGCTGCCACGCGGCGGTTGGGCCGCACGGCTGAGAGTAGAGCCTGCGCCCGACCCACGACCGGCCTCCGCCGAGGATCACCCGCAGGTGCGACGCCCCGGCGGTGGCGTGGCACGATTTGCAGTGGTTTCGAGGTGACCCCGACGGGGAGGGAGCAGGCGTGGCCAAGGTGTCCTCGGTGGTCGTCCCCTACGCCGCCTACCTGCGCGTGTACGAGCCGCTGGCCGCCTTCCCGGAGCCGGAGCGCGATCACTGGGCCCGCTACGCCCGCCGCGCGGACCGCCCCACCTACCAGGACGAGCTGCGCCGCTCGCTGGCCGACCTGCTGCCCACCCCGCCCGTCGCGGTGCCGGTGCACGAGAGCGCCGACGCGTTCGTGCTGGAGCGGGACGGCGTGGTCTGCGTCTGCCCCTGGCGCACCCGGCTGCGCGGCTGGCAGGCGCTGGCGGGCCTGGGCGAGGAGCTGCCCACCCCGGTGCTGGACGCGGTGCTGCCGCCCCTGGTGCGCGACCAGGCGGCCCAGGACTACGAGCGCTGGCTGGAGCGCAATCCCGAGGCGCGCCCCTGGATTCGCGGGGCGACCTGGCAGATCCCGCTGAACTGGTTCGTCCTGGTCGCCGACGAGGAGCGCCGCTTCGAGCCGCGCAGCGGCGAGACCCCGGCCCTGCTGCGCTACCGCACGCCGATGGTGCAGGCCCGGCGCCGGGTGGCGCGGGCGCTGCGCACGCTCCAGGACACCGTGGGGGAGAGCCCGCTGATCGACGGCGTGCTGGACGTCGGCCGCTGGCTGGAGGAGTTCCACCCGCGTTCGGTGGTGGAGCTGGACTACGGCGGCCTGGTGCACGCGGTGCCGGGCGGGACGCTGGAGGAGGACCACTCGGCGGCGGACGTGGCCGCCGGCATCGACGCGCTGCGCCGGGGCGACGAGAGTGCCGCGACCCACGCCTACACCCGTCTGGCGACCCGCTGGCGATCGATCCGGGACCTGCGCTCGGCGAACTGAGCCGGTCCGGGGTGACGCACGTCACGGTCGAAATGGGCTCGAACAGCGTACGGTCTACGGAACTTGGACCGTTTGACGGGGCGTTGGCCTCGAACCGGGCTTTTGCCTCATTGGGTGATGGACGGCACTTACACGGCCCTTGCGTCTCTTGCCGCTCCTCGTGCCAAAATAGGACAAGGAGTCCGGGGAGGACTCTGTCTGCCCATCTGTGCTCCACTATGGGCGGATTCTCCGCATTGCTAGCTTTGGGGGGTCTTGTGACTCCCGAGCGCCATGTGACTGATCGTCACGTCGGCGTGACTGTCCGCTATGGCATGGTCCATCGGCTTCCGTCGTGGATGAACACCTGGGAGGGCAATTCCATCGGTTTGGCCGACGCGGCTGGACAGATGGTGTAGTTGTAGTGCCGAGGACAAGCCGTTCGTCCTATAACCGACTCGACTCGCGTCCGCCATTTCGGGCAACGCGGGTCAAGGTGCAGAATTTAGAGGAATGAACCGAGAAGGTTCGGTTCTCCCGAGGAGGCCGCTCATGACCGCTCGCACCCCTGATGCCGAGCCGCTGCTGACCCCGGCTGAGGTCGCCACCATGTTCCGTGTCGACCCCAAGACGGTCACGCGGTGGGCGAAGGCCGGCAAGCTCACGTCGATCCGCACGCTCGGCGGGCATCGCCGCTACCGCGAGGCGGAGGTCCGCGCCCTGCTCGCGGGCATCCCGCAGCAGCGCAGCGAGGCATAACAACTGAACAACCGGGCAAAACGGCCGGCCCCCCAACCGGCCGAAGCGCCCGAACCCTAGCTCCACAACGACGCGGGCCTGCCCCAACAGGCCCCATGCCCACGCCGGACGAACTCCGGAGGCACGTGGCACCGAGTGCGTCATAGGTCGCGCTGGACTCCGCCGGGTCCAGCGCGATCTTTTTTGTGCGCTCACGGGCGCCCGCCGGCCCCCGGTGTGAGCGGCCTTGTCGGAGTCTGGGGAGGGCTGTGGGAAGTGCCCCGCACCTGCGCCGGGAGCCCGGCGGGCCACCCTTGGGGAGAGTGCAATTGCACATATTAAATCGACCTGTTGTAGGGCAGCGGTAAAAACCTGGGTTTCAAAAACTCATGCCGTGACACCCGTCACATGCGAAGACGCTTGTTGTCCCCTGTACGGGTGCGCTATTGACGCTCTCCTGTCTCACCGCCCCCTGAGGGAGCGGGTGTTGGGGCAGCGGCCGGTGCGGCGCCGGCGAGGCGAGGCGGCCGTCAGGTGCGCCCTCAGGGGCGCCCGCGCCTCGTGCCGGGCCGATGCCGCCATGCGCCATCTCCGCAGGCCGTACAGGGCGCCTGCGGGTGCCGGGAACGGCGGAAGGGCCCCCGGAAATCCGGGGGCCCTTCTCCTTGCTGCGGTCCTGACGGGATTTGAACCCGCGGCCTCCACCTTGACAGGGTGGCGAGCACTCCAAACTGCTCCACAGGACCATCTGGTGCGGCGCTTCACTTCTGCGTTGCGCTGCGAGAAGGACTGTACAGGAGTCCGGGTGCCCGGGTCGAACTCACCCGGTGCGACCGTGCGGTTACGGTACGGCGGCGTCGATCGCCTTCACGATCCGCTTGTCGGAGATGGCGTACGCGGTGCCCAGCGCGTGGGCGAAATAGCTGACCCGCAGCTCCTCCAGCATCCAGCGGATGTCCAGCACCTGCCGGGGGACGGGCCGGCCCTGGGGGAGCTGCTCCAGCAGCCAGGCGTACTCGTCCCGCATCTCGTGGACCTTCTGCATCCGGGTGGTGTCCCGCTGGACGTTGCCCGGCATCTGCTGCAGACGCCGGTCGGCGGCCACCAGGTAGCGCATCAGGTCCGGCAGCCGCGCGATCCCCGCCCAGGTCACGAAGCCGGGCTTCACCAGCGCGTCCAACTGCTGCCGTACGTCGGTGAGGTTGGCCAGCAGCGCGGGGCTGGAGACGGCCTTCAGGCGCCGTTCGCACGCCTGCCAGGCGGCCAGCACCTGCTGCACCTGGCCCACCGCACGCACGGTGGTGTCCACGATGTCGGCCCGCACCTTGTCGTAGAGCTTCCGGTACGACTCCTCGTCCCACACCGGACCGCCGAAGTCCGCGATCAGCTTGTCGGCCGCCGCCATCGCGCAGTCGTCGAACAGCGCCTGCACCGAGCCGTGCGGATTGGCGGAGAGGGCGAGCTTCTGCGCGTTGGTCAGCTTCTCGGAGGCGAACTTCGCCGGGTTCACCGGGATGTTGCGCAGGATCAGCCGGCGTACGCCCTTCCACATCGCCTCGGCCTGCTCCTCCTCGGTGTCGAAGAGGCGGACCGAGACGGTGTCGCCGTCGTCCACCAGCGCCGGGTACGCCTTCACCGGCTGCCCGGCCCGGCGGGTCTCGAAGACCCGGCTGAGGGTGCCGATCGACCAGTCGGTCAGGCCCGAGCGCTCCAGCGAGGGCCCGCCCTGCCGGGACGCGGTGGCGGCGGCCGCCTGCGAGATCGCCTTGCGGGCCTTCGGACGCAGCTGGAGCTTGAGCGCCTCCAGATCCTTGTCCTCGGCCAGCTTGCGGCGCCGCTCGTCCACGATCCGGAAGGTGACCTTCAGGTGGTCCGGCACCTTCGCCCAGTCGAAGTCCTCGGCGTCGAAGGGCACGCCCACCATGCGCTTCAGCTCACGCGCCATGGTCGTCGCCAGCGGCTCCTGGAGGGGAACCGCCCGCTCCAGGAACTTCTTGGCGTAGTTGGGCGCCGGGACGTAGTTGCGGCGGATCGGCTTGGGCAGCGAGCGGATCAGTTCGGTGACGACGTCCTCGCGCAGCCCCGGGATCTGCCAGTCGAAGCCCTCGTCGGTGACCTGGTTGAGCACCTGGAGCGGGATGTGCACGGTGACACCGTCGGCGTCCGCGCCCGGCTCGAACTGGTAGGTCACCCGGAACTTCAGCTCGCCCTGGCGCCAACTGTCGGGATAGTCGGCCTTGGTGACCGCCTCCGCCGACTCCCGGATGAGCATCTCCCGCTCGAAGTCCAGGTATTCCGGCTGCTCCTGCCGCTTCCGCTTCCACCAGGAGTCGAAGTGGGCGCCGGAGACGACGTGTTCGGGCACCCGCTGGTCGTAGAAGTCGAACAGCGTCTCGTCGTCCACGACGATGTCCCGGCGCCGTGCCCGGTGCTCCAGCTCCTCGACCTCGCTGAGCAGCTTGCGGTTGTCGGCGAAGAACTTGTGGTGGGTGCGCCAGTCGCCCTCGACGAGGGCGTTGCGGATGAACAGCTCGCGGGAGACCTCGGGGTCGATCCGCCCGTAGTTCACCTTGCGCTGGGCGACGATCGGCACGCCGTACAGCGTCACCTTCTCGTACGCCATCACGGCCGCCTGGTCCTTCTCCCAGTGCGGTTCGCTGTACGTGCGCTTCAGCAGGTGGCCGGCGAGCGGCTCGACCCACTCGGGCTCGATCCTGGCGTTGACGCGGGCCCAGAGGCGGGAGGTCTCCACCAGCTCGGCGGACATCAGGAACTTGGGCTGCTTCTTGAACAGCGAGGAGCCGGGGAACACCGCGAACTTGGCGTTGCGGGCGCCCAGGTACTCGTTCTTGTTGCCGTCCTTCACGTCCTTCATCCCGACGTGGGAGAGCAGTCCCGCGAGGAGGGAGACATGGATGCGGTCGGCGGGGGCGTCGTCCTCGTTGAGATGGATGTCCATCTGCTTGGCGACCGTGCGGAGCTGGAGGTAGATGTCCTGCCACTCGCGCACCCGCAGGAAGTTCAGGTACTCCTGCTTGCACATCCGGCGGAACGAGGAGGAGCCGCGCTCCTTCTGCTGCTCGCGCAGATACCGCCACAGGTTGAGGTAGGCCAGGAAGTCGCTGGTCTCGTCGCGGAAGCGGGCGTGCTGCTGGTCTGCCTGGGTCTGCTTGTCGGCCGGGCGCTCCCGCGGATCCTGGATGGACAGGGCGGCGGCGATGACCATGACCTCGCGGACACAGCCGTTCTTCGCGGCCTCCAGCACCATCCGGGCCAGGCGCGGGTCGACCGGCAACTGGGCGAGCTTGCGGCCGGTGTCGGTGAGCCGCTTGCGCGGGTCCTTCTGCGCCGGGTCGAGCGCGTGCAGCTCCTGGAGCAGCTGGACACCGTCGCGGATGTTGCGGTGGTCCGGCGGGTCGATGAAGGGGAACTTCTCGATGTCGCCGAGGCCGGCCGCGGTCATCTGGAGGATGACGGAGGCGAGGTTGGTGCGCAGGATCTCGGCGTCGGTGAACTCCGGCCGGGCGAGGAAGTCGTCCTCGGAGTACAGCCGGATGCAGATGCCGTCGGAGGTACGGCCGCAGCGGCCCTTGCGCTGGTTGGCGCTGGCCTGCGAGACCGGCTCGATGGGCAGCCGCTGGACCTTGGTGAGGTGGCTGTAGCGGCTGATCCGGGCGAAGCCGGGGTCGATCACGTACTTGATGCCGGGCACGGTCAGCGAGGTCTCGGCGACATTCGTCGCCAGCACGATCCGGCGCCCGGTGTGCTGCTGGAAGACCCGGTGCTGCTCGGCGTGCGAGAGCCGCGCGTACAGCGGGAGCACCTCGGTCGAGCGGTACTTCTTCTTCTCCAGCGCGTCCGCGGTGTCCCGGATCTCCCGCTCGCCGGAGAGGAAGACGAGGACGTCGCCGGGACCCTCGGCCATCAGTTCCTCGACGGCGTCGGTGATCGCGGTGATCTGGTCCCGGTCGGCGTCGGAGGAGTCCTCCTCCAGCAGCGGCCGGTAGCGCACCTCCACCGGGTACGTCCGCCCGCTGACCTCGATGATCGGTGCGTCCCCGAAGTGCCGGGAGAACCGCTCCGGGTCGATGGTCGCCGAGGTGATGACGACCTTCAGGTCCGGCCGCTTCGGCAGCAACTGCGCGAGGTAGCCCAGCAGGAAGTCGATGTTGAGGGACCGCTCGTGGGCCTCGTCGATGATGATCGTGTCGTAGGCACGCAGCTCGCGGTCGTTCTGGATCTCCGCCAGCAGGATGCCGTCGGTCATCAGCTTGATGAAGGTGGCGTCCGGGTTCACCTGGTCGGTGAAGCGGACCTTCCAGCCGACGGTCTCGCCGAGCGGGGTGTGCAGCTCGTCGGCGACGCGCTCCGCGACGGTACGGGCGGCGATCCGGCGGGGCTGGGTGTGCCCGATCATCCCGCGCAGGCCCCGGCCCAGCTCCACGCAGATCTTGGGGATCTGCGTGGTCTTCCCGGAGCCAGTCTCACCGGCCACGATGACGACCTGATGATCGCGGATGGCGGCCGCGATCTCGTCCTTCTTCTGGCTGACCGGAAGCTGCTGGGGATAGCTGACCGAGGGCACGCGGGAGCGCCGTTCGGCCATCCGGGAGGCGGCCTTGTCGACCTCGCCCTCCAGCTCGGCCAGCACGGCGGCACGCGCCTCCGACTTACGGATCTTGCGTGCGCCTTCGAGCCTGCGCCCGAGCCGGTGCGCGTCACGCAGCGACAGCTCGGTCAGACGGGAGGCGAGAGACCCCAAGGCGGGGGCGGGATGCGTAGACATACGCGATCCAGGATCTCACCTCGGGGAAATTGCGCGCGAATGAATTGACGCGGGGTGCCTCCGCGCAGGTGGCCGGGGGTCAGCAGGAGTTCAGGCCGAGCCGGAAGCCCGACTTGTAACCGTTCTTGAATCCCTGCTGGTAGTCACGGCGCGGGTCCTTCAGCGAGGTGCCCTTCCCGTCGTGGTGGTCACCGTGGTGATGGCAGTGCCGGCCGTCGCGGTACCCGGACTTGAACCCGTCCCGGAACCCGCGCTGGTAGTCCCCTTGCGAGGTGGGCGCCTTGGCCGTCGTACTGACGTGGGACGGAGCGGGCGCCGCCGAGGCTGCCTGCTGGAAGCCGATCGGAGCGAGGACGACGCCGGCGGCCATGAAGACCGAACACAGGGCAGCCGTCCGCTTTCTGTTCGTGGCGGGCATGGAACGCCCCCTTGGGTGATTTCCCCACGAAACGATGCTTTTTCACTCTAGTCCCGCGCTACTCACCTGCAACCGCGCTCACAGGGGCCCGGAAACGCAAGAACCCCCTCCAGAGATGGAGGGGGTTCGGCCCGGATCGGGCGGTTGTGGCTGGGGCCGGGGTCGAACCGGCGACCTATCGCTTTTCAGGCGATCGCTCGTACCAACTGAGCTACCCAGCCACGAGGTTTCACGTGAAACCTCAGCGGTCCTGACGGGATTTGAACCCGCGGCCTCCACCTTGACAGGGTGGCGAGCACTCCAAACTGCTCCACAGGACCAGGCGCTGTACGACAGTGTCGCACAAGGTTGCGGGCCTTCCCAACGCGTTTCCCACCGGGGTGAGGTGCGCATCTGCTGGGCTGACGTCGCTGGAGAAGCGTATCAGAGCAGGGGCGGTGCTCCGTACCGCGCTTTTCGGCGGCGAGCGGGGCCCGGACGTGGGGAAACACGAAGGCCCGCCCTGGATCAGGGCGGGCCTTCATGACAAGTCCGCTGTGGTGCCCCCAACGGGATTCGAACCCGTGCTACCGCCTTGAAAGGGCGGCGTCCTAGGCCGCTAGACGATGAGGGCTATCGGCCCGCCTGGGCGCCGCATCGCGGCGCGTCGGGGACGTGTGCAGCATAGGGGATCGTGAGCGGTATGGGCAAAACCCTTCGCCGCTGCACGGGCGCCGGGCCGGGGATTCAGCGCTGCACCAGATGCCGGCTGACCTCGGCCGTGGTCCGCCCGAGCCCGCCCAGCTTGATCGCGTCCCATGCCTGGAGCCGGCGGCTGTCCCGGTCCAGATAGAGCACCGACGCCTCGATCGGTGCCGGGTACTGGCCCTCCACCGCGCGCAGTCCGCTGCCGCCGGTCGAGCCCTCGCGGCGCAGCCGGGTGCCCAGCGGGAGGACCTTGGTGCCTTGGGTGTGCAGATGCCCGCAGAGCACCAGCGGCACCGTGCCGTCGGTCTCGGCGGCGGCCACCGGCTCGTGCGCCACCGCGATGTCCACCGGGGTGCCCTTGGCCTTCTGGTCCCGCAGCGCCGAGGCGAGCCGGGCGCCCGCGAGCCGTTCCGCCGCGTCACCTCCGGTCGCCCGGGAGCGGTCGGGGGTGAACTGGGGGTCGCCGGTGCCCGCGAAGCGCACCCCGGCGATCGTCTCGGCCTCGCCCTCGTCCAGCACGTGCGCGTTCTTGATGCCCTCCAGATAGCGCTGGGTGGCCCGCGAGTCGTGGTTGCCCCTGACCCAGACGTACGGCACGCCCAGGTCCTTCACCGGGTCGAGGAAGCCGTTCTCCGCCGAGGTGCCGTGGTCCATGGTGTCGCCGGAATCGACGATCACGTCCACCTTGTACTGGTCCACCAGCGATCCGATGATCTTCCACGCGGCCGGGTTGAGGTGGATGTCGGAGACGTGCAGGACCCGGATCGTGGAGGGGTCGGGCTGGTAGGCGGGGAGCGTGGAAGCGACGTCGTACAGCTTGGTCACGTTGGTCACCAGGCGGGCCAGCTCCTGCTGGTAGACGTCGAAGTCGGTGACGATGCTGCGGGCGTTGCCCACCACGGACGGCGCCGAGGAGAGCAGGCCGGAGAACTTGGGCTCCAGTACCGACTTCGGATTCCAGGTGGCCCACGCCGACACCCCGGAGGCCGCGAGCAGCGCCAGGGCGAGCCCGCCGGCCGCCAGCGCGGGGCGCGGGCGGCGGTAGACGGCGAGGCCGAGCGCGGTCGCGCCGGTGACGACGGCCACGCACGAGCGCACCGCGAGGTCGAGCGTGCCGCGCTCGACGTCACGGGCCACCTCGTCCTGGAGCCCGGACAGCCGCTCGGGGTGGTCGACCAGCGCCTGCGCGCGTCCCGGGTCGAGCTGGTCCACGTCGACGTCCAGCCGGACGGGCGCGACATGGCTGTCCAGGGTCAGCGCGCCGAGCGGGGAGACGTTGACCTTGGTGCCGCCGCTGAGCGAGGGCCGCAGGGCCATGGTGGTGTCCATCGGGCCGACCGGGGTCCGTACGCTGCCGACGATCAGCAGGCCCAGCCAGGCCCCGAGGAGCACGACACCCATCAGGCCCAACGCCCTCAGCCACCGGCGGCTGCCCGTCCGGCGCGGCAGATGCCACCACTTCCGGTCGCGGGGCGGGTCCGGGACGGATGTGACGGGGACTTGGGGCATTGGTGCCGTATGCCCGTACGAGCGCCCGGACATGCGGGGTGGTCAGCCCCAGCCCAGCTCGTGCAGCCGGGCGTCCTCGATGCCGAAGTGGTGGGCGACCTCGTGGATGACGGTGACGGCCACCTCGTGGACGACCTCCTCGGCGGTCCCGCAGTACCGCAGGGTTGGGCCCATGTAGATGCTGATGCGGTCCGGGAGGACCCCGGCGTACCACTCGCCGCGCTCGGTGAGCGGGGTGCCCTCGTAGAGGCCGAGCAGTTCGGGGTCGTCGGCGGAGGGTTCGTCCTCCACGAAGACGGCCACGTTGTCCATGACCCGCGTCAGTTCCGGCGGGATCCGGTCCAGGGCCTCGCTCACCAGCTCTTCGAACCTGTCGCGTGTCATCTCCAGCACACCGCCATTGTCGGCCAGGCACGCCCGGCGCGGGGCGTGAACGCGCGGTCCGCCGCGCTTCGGCCGGCCGGGGCGGTGGCGTGTCCTCCCGCGTGCGGCGGGAGCCGGCCGGTGCGGTGGCGTGTCCTCCTGCGTACGGCGGGAGTTGGGCAGGGCGTTCCCGATTCCCCGCTGTCGGAGGTGGCCGTCGTGCGCCGCTTGTACGTACCCGTCCGTCTGGCCGTCGCGGTGCTGGCCGCGGCCGCCGCCTCCGGCTGTGTGCACGTCGGTGACGACGCGGGCCCCCGCCGCACCCCGCACTCC
>NZ_WWKH01000862.1:0-2654 GCF_009865595.1 Streptomyces sp. SID1328
ACGCCCGGCCGGCGGCCCGCGTCGTCCGCGAGCGCGGACCGCAGCGCTCCGCCGCGCACCAGCGCGCCCTTGCCGTCGCCGGTGTCGATCAGGATCTCGGACAGGCTGTGCCTGCGCAGCACCGACACCAGCCACCACAGCCCGATCAGGAACAGCACGGCCAGCAGCGCGATCAGCGCGGGCCACCACCAGTCCTGGTCGCGCCAGGCGGTGCGCTCGGCCCGGCTGAGCAGCACGTCGTGCCGGCCGGAGTGCGGCCACCAGGAGGGCGAGGGCGCGCCGAGGCCGACGGCCAGCACCGACCCGCCGAGCACGAACAGCACCAGTCCGGCGAGCGCCAGCAGGACGCGGTTGACGGCTCCTGAACGCATGCCCCTCATCCCTTCTTCCCAGGTCCCCTGAGGCGTACCGACAGCTTGGGGCGCCGGGCCATGCCGAGGTCGGTCACGGCACCGGCCAGCGCGGTGTCCAGGTCGCTCCGCACCTCGGCGGGGTCCCGGAAGTGCGAGATCACCCGCACGTCGGCCCGGCGGCGGCGCATCTTGACCCGCGCCTCGCGCACCCCGGAGACCTCCACGGCCCGGTCCCGCAGCACCTGGGCGGCGGCGTCACGGGTGAGTGCGGCGCGTACGTCGTGGCGCGGGCGGAGCATGGGGAGCAGGTTGCGCAGGCCGGGGGTGATCGCGAGCAGGATCAGCCAGAGGCCGAGGGCGGTGACGAAGGCGGCGCCCGCGAGCACCGGGATGTCGTCGAGGGGGCGCTGGGCCAGCTGGCGGGCGAGTTCACGGCGCCAGTACATCGCCGGGTACCCGAGGCGGACGGCGATCACGTCGTACAGCAGCAGGCCGGCGCCGCCCAGGGTGAGCAGGGCGACGATCGCCGAAGGGACGCGGCGGGCGGACCAGAAGCGGCCGCTGCCGCGGGCGTCCGGGGGAAGGGCGGGCTGCTGGACGGTGGGCGGGGTGTGCCGCTCGGTGTCGGGGTGCTTCTCGGTGTCGGGGTGCTTCCCGGTGTCCACCACGGGCACGGGCCGGGTGGCGTCCTGCGGCGGCTCGCTCATACCGTCCTCCCCTGGTGCTCACCGGGCAGCCGCAGCCGCTCCACCTCGACGACCACCTCCGGCACCTCCATGTTCGCCAGCGTGCCCACCCGCTCGGTGACCCGGCGGCGTACGGCGGCGCAGCGGGCGCCGATGTCACCGGGGTACTCGAGTTCCACGACGACTCGCACACGGGCCGTGCCGAAGGGGCTGTCCTCCACCGGGCCCGTACCGCGCGCCCTGGGACGGACGTTGACCGTGGTGTGCGGGGTCTTGGTGTTCCGGGGCAGCGGGGCGATCGCCTCGCGCGCGGCCCGCGCGGCGATCTTGGCGACGACCCGGTCCGCGATCCGGGTGAACCCTCGCTCGCCCGGCGGGGTGCGGTCCGGGACACCCGGCGCCGCCGTGTTGGTGTCCGTGCTCATCGCGGTCACCGGCGCCAGTCGCGCCGGTCGCCGCCGGAGCGGAACCGCTCCTCACGGGTGCGGTCGTCGCGGCGGCGGAAGAAGTCACCGAGTTCCAGGTCGCCGTCCACGAAACGACCGGCGAAGAATCCGACGGCCCCGAGGGCCGCCACCAGCACGAAGGCTCCGAACCCGCCGTAGAACCCGGCGAAGCCCAGCGCCATTCCGGCGATCATGCCGACTGCTGCCATGCTCATCTCTGCAGCGCTCCTTCAAGCGAGTCGGCTCGTCCGGCCGAGTGATGTCAGCCGGTCCGGCCTCTTGTCCGAGTACCCCCTGGCTCACTGGATACGAGGCTGCTCCGGCTCCTGGTCCTCGTCGTCGTCGGGGAGGTGGACGTCGCTGACCGCGATGTTGACCTCGACGACCTCGAGGCTGGTCATGCGCTCCACGGCGGTGATCACGTTCTCCCGGACCGCGCGGGAGACATCGCCGATGGGATAGCCGTACTCCACGACGATCTCCAGGTCGAGCGCGGTCTGCACCTCGCCGACCTCGGCCTTCACCCCTCGGGTCACGGCCTTGGTGCCGCCGGGCACCCGGTCGCGCATGGCACCGATGGTGCGGGAGATCCCGCTGCCCATGGCGTACACGCCGACCGCGTCCCGTGCCGCCATTCCGGCGATCTTCTCGACGACCCCGTCCGCGATCGTGGTGCGGCCTCTGGTCGCGGGGTCGCCGCCGCCGGGCCGGTTCTGCCTGCGGGCGGAGGTCTGCGGCTCGTTCTCGCCGCCGTGGGTTGCCATCTCGCTCATCGCCACTGCTCCCCTTTTCGGTCGTCGTTCTCCGACCACCGTAAGCACGCCTGCGCCGTTGCGCGCCGTGGAGAGGGCAGGCTGGAGGAATGACGGCGGACTGGACACAGGCGGTACGGCAGCGACTGGCGCCCGGCAGACTGCTGCCGCTCGGCGGCAGCCGCGACGGCGCGTGGATGACGGAACGGGCGGCCGCCTCGGTGCTGGCCGGGGCGGCGGCGGCCGAGGTGCCGGGGGCGTGGCTGGGCACGCTGCGGATCGGTCCGGCCGATCCGCGGGAGGTGCGCGAGCCGGTCGTCCCGGCCCCGCCGAGCGCGCTGTGGCCGGGGCCCCTCCGGGTGACGGCGGACTTCGCGGCGACCGCCGCCCGGCCGCTGCCGGTGACGGCGGACCGGC
>NZ_WWKH01000863.1:0-2796 GCF_009865595.1 Streptomyces sp. SID1328
CGCTCGCCGCAGCCGTCTCGCTCGCCCTCACCCTGACCGCCTGCGGCGGCACCACCAAGAAGTCCGTGGCGGACGACGACGCCGCCGCCCGGAACTCCCAGGCCAAGGCCGACCCGGACGCCCCCACCGAGAAGGGCCTCACCGTCGCCTTCCTGCCCAAGCAGGTGAACAACCCCTACTTCACCGTCGCCGACAAGGGCGGCGAGCAGGCACTGAAGGAACTCGGCTCCTCCTACAAGGAGGTGGGCCCGAACAACGCCACCGACACCTCCGGCCAGGTCTCCTACGTCAACACCCTCACCCAGCAGCAGGTCGACGGAATCGCCGTGTCCGCCCAGGACCCCGGCGCCCTGTGCACGGCGCTCAAGCAGGCCATGAAGAACGGCATCAAGGTCGTCACCTACGACTCCGACACCAACCCCGGGTGCCGCGACCTCTTCGTGTCCCAGGCGAGCGCCGAGGCCCTCGGCCGCTCCCAGGTCCAGCTCCTCGGCAAGCAGCTCGGGTACAAGGGGGAGATCGCGATCCTCTCCGCCGCGCAGACCGCCACCAACCAGAACACCTGGATCGGCTTCATGAAGGACGAGCTGAAGAAGCCCCGGTACAAGGACATGAAGCTGGTCACCACCGCCTACGGCAACGACGACGCCCAGCAGTCCTTCCAGCAGACCCAGGGCCTCCTCCAGGAACACCCGCGGCTGGCCGGGATCATCTCCCCGACCACCGTCGGCATCAAGGCCGCGGCACAGTACCTCTCCGGCTCCAAGTACAAGGGCAAGGTCCGCCTCACCGGCCTCGGCACCCCCGACGACATGCGCCGGTACGTCAAGAACGGCACCGTCGACGCCTTCGAACTCTGGGACCCCGCCAAGCTCGGCGCCCTGGCCGCGCACGCCGCCGTCGCCCTCTCCTCCGGGCAGATCACCGGACAGCGGGGCGAGACCTTCAAGGCGGGAAGCCTCGGCACCTTCACCGTCGGGGACAAGGGCGTCATCGACCTGGGCGCCCCCACCGTCTTCGACCGGGGCAACATCGACCGGTACAGGTTCTGACCCGGCATAGGCTGGGCGCGGGGCGGGGGACGGCGGAACGGAGCAAGGCGCGCATGGCAGGCAGAGTCGGCATCAAGGACGTGGCCCGGCACGCGGGGGTCTCGGTGGGCACCGTCTCCAACGTCATCAACCGCCCCGACTCGGTCACGGAGGAGACCCGGCTGCGCGTCCAGGCGGTGATCGACCGGCTCGGGTACGTACGCAGTGAGAGCGCCCGCCAGCTCCGGGCCGGGCGCAGCCGGATCATCTCGCTGCTCGTCCTCGACATGGGCAACCCCTTCTTCGTGGACGTGGCCCGCGGCGCCGAACGGGCCGCGCGGGAGGCGGGGATCGGTGTCATGGTCTGCAACAGCGGCCAGAGCCCCGCCGAGGAGGCCGAATACCTCTCCCTCTTCGCCGAACACCGGGTGCGCGGGGTGCTGTTGACCCCGACCGACGCCACGGGCCGGAATATCGACGCCTTCCGGCGTCACCGCATTCCGTTCGTCCTGGTCGACCGGGTCGCCGAGGGCACCACCGAGTGCTCGGTCTCCGTGGACGACGTGGCGGGCGGCGCCCTCGCCGTGCGCCACCTCGTGGACACCGGACACCGCTCGATCGCCTATGTCAGCGGGCCCACCCAGCTCAAGCAGGTCAGGGACCGCCGTGAGGGCGCCCATCTCGCCCTCGCTCAAGCCGGGTTGGGGCCCGAGGTGCTGCGCGAACTCCCCACCGAACGTCTGGACGTGGCCGCCGGCCGCGACGCCGGCGCCCGCCTGCTGGGCCTCGCCGAGCGCCCCACGGCGGTGTTCTGTGCCAACGACCTGCTGGCCCTCGGCGTCCTCCAGGCCCTCTACGCGGCGGGCGTCAAGGTCCCGCAGGACATGGCGATCGTCGGTTACGACGACATCGAGTTCGCCGCCGCCTCGGCGGTCCCGCTGACCTCGGTGCGCCAGCCCGCCGCCACGATGGGCGCGCTGGCGACCGAACTCCTGCTGGAGGAAACGGAGTCGGAGAACACCGGGGGGCATGCCCACCGCCGGGTCGTGCTCCAGCCGGAGCTGGTGGTACGGGGATCGAGCCTGGTCGCCCGCTGAGCGTTCAGCCCGGGTGACGATGGTCCGGCAGTAGCAGGCCGGTGTGGGCGGCGCGGCCCTCGTCGCCGGTCAGGGAGGCGGCGTCCCGCAAGGCGGCGTTGCCGGCCTCCAGCATCTGCTTATGTGTGCCGTGCGAGGGCATCGCCCCCGAGCTGCCACATTTCGTAGTTGCCGCATTCTGCCGTGATCTCGGCCGCCGAGTGAGCCGCGGTGACGAAGTCTTCCACGACCGGTGAGGTATTCGTGGCCGCTACCGCGAGAAGCACCTGGTCGGGCGCCAGGTCCGGGATGGGTACGTAGGCGACATCGGGATGCGAGTAGAACACGGACGCCGAGCGGGCCAGGAAGGAGATGCCGCGTCCGGCCGCTACATGTTCGAGGGTCTCGTCGACCCCGCGCACCGGGTATCCGGCGTTGGCGAACGGGCGCTTGGTGGGCTGCGAGCTCGCGTCACCGTCCCACAGCAGCGGCTCACCGGCCAGGTCGGCCTCGGTGACCTCTTCCTTGCTGGCGAAGCGATGTCCGGCGGGCAGCACCGCCACCCGCGGCTCGGTGTACAGCGCGGTCAGGCGCAGGCCGGTTTCGTCGATGGGCAGGCGCACGAAGGCGACGTCGATGCGCCCGTCGAGCAGCATGACGGCCTGGTCGTCGCCTTCGATCCGCTGCAT
>NZ_WWKH01000864.1:0-2162 GCF_009865595.1 Streptomyces sp. SID1328
CTCCCCCTCCCGCCGAGCAGCCACAGCGGCCCGCAGCGCGGCCCGCGCCACCTCACCGGGCCGGGCCTCGGGCGCCGCCCCCCGCTCAGGACCGTCCGCCGACCCCGAATCCCCCTCGGCGGGTTCCCCGGACGCACCCGCACGAGCCGCACGCAGCGCCTCGCGGGCCTCCTCCGCGGGGGTCCGCTCCTCGGCACTCATTCCGGCCTCCGCAGGGACACGAGGTCGGTCAGTTCGCGGTCGGTCAGCTCGGTCAGGGCCGCCTCCCCGGAGCCGAGGATCGCGTCGGCCAGAGCCCGCTTAGCGGTGAGCATCTCGGCGATGCGGTCCTCCACGGTGCCCTCGGTGACGAGGCGGTGGACCTGGACGGGCTGAGTCTGCCCGATGCGGTAGGCGCGGTCGGTGGCCTGTTCCTCGACGGCGGGGTTCCACCAGCGGTCGAAGTGCACGACGTGTCCCGCGCGGGTGAGGTTCAGCCCCGTGCCCGCCGCCTTGAGGGAGAGCACCAGGACCGGGATCCCGCCGGACTGGAACCGGTCCACCATCCGCTCCCGCTCCGGCACCGGAGTACCGCCGTGCAGAAGGTCGACGGGGATCGCGCGGTCGGCCAGGTGGGCGGTGATGAGCCGGGCCATGCCGACGTACTGGGTGAAGACCAGGACCGAGCCGTCCTCGGCGAGCACGGTGTCCAGCAGCTCGTCCAGCAGGGCGAGTTTGCCGGAGCGGGCGGAGAGCCGGTCCGGGTGGGCGGGCTCCTCCTTGAGGTAGAGCGCCGGGTGGTCGCAGATCTGCTTGAGGGCGCCGAGCAGCTTGAGGACGAGGCCCCGGCGGGCGATGCCGTTCGCGTCCTCGATGGCCAGCATCGACTCGCGCACCACGGCCTCGTACAGCGCGGCCTGCTCGCGGCTGAGCGGGACCGGGTGGTCGGTCTCGGTCTTGGGCGGGAGTTCGGGGACGATGCCGGGGTCGGACTTCTTGCGGCGCAGCATGAACGGACGGACGAGCCGCGCCAGCCGCTCCACCGCCTCGGCGTCCTCGCCGTTCTCCACGGCACGCGCGTGCCGGGCGCGGAAGGACTTCAGGGGGCCGAGCAGGCCGGGCGTGGTCCAGTCGAGCAGGGCCCAGAGCTCGGAGAGGTTGTTCTCCACCGGGGTGCCGGTGAGCGCCACGCGCGCGGGGGTCCGGATCGTGCGCAGCGCTTTCGCGGTGGCGGAGTACGGGTTCTTCACGTGCTGGGCCTCGTCCGCGACGACCATGCCCCACGGCTGCTGGGCGAGCCGGGCGGCGGCGGAGCGCATGGTGCCGTAGGTGGTGAGGACGAAGCCGCCGGTGAGGCCGTCTAGGGTGCGGTCGGCGCCGTGGAAGCGGCGGACGGGGACGCCGGGCGCGAAGCGGTTGATCTCCCGCTGCCAGTTGCCCAGCAGGGAGGCGGGGCAGACCACGAGGGTCGGCTCGGTGCGGGCGCGCTTGAGGTGGAGGGCGATGAGGGTGATCGTCTTGCCGAGGCCCATGTCGTCGGCGAGGCAGCCGCCGAGGCCGAGGGAGGTCATCAGGTCGAGCCAGGCCAGGCCGCGCAACTGGTAGTCGCGCAGGGTCGCGTCGAGCCCGGCGGGCGGCTCGGCCGGGGCGATGCCCGCGGTGAGCCGGTCGCGCAGGGCCGCGAGGGCGCCGGTCGGGACGGCCTCCACGGTCTCGCCGTCGACCTCGGCGGTGCCGGTGAGGGCGACGGCGAGCGCGTCGACGGGGTCGAGCAGGCCCAGTTCGCGCTTGCGGGCCTTGCGGACCAGGGCCGGATCGACCAGGACCCAGCGGTCGCGGAGCCGGACGACCGGGCGGTGTGCCTCGGCGAGGGCGTCCATCTCGGCCTCGGTGAGCGGGTCGCCGCCGAGCGCCAGTTGCCAGCGGAAACTGAGCAGCTCTTCGCTCTCGAAGAACCCGGTGCCGTCGGTCGCGGAGCCGGGGGCGGTGCGGACCTCGGCCGTGGCGGCGAGGTCGCTCGCGAGGTCGCGGGGCCAGTGCACGGCGACCCCGGCGGCGGCCAGCCGGCTCGCGGCCACGCCGAGCAGGTCGGTGACCTCCTCCTCGGACAGGGCCAGCACGTCGGGCACGTCCTGCTCGGCGAGCCGGTCCAGCGGCGCCCACACGCGCGCGGCGCGCCGGAC
>NZ_WWKH01000088.1:0-4816 GCF_009865595.1 Streptomyces sp. SID1328
TACGCCGAACCCGGTGACCTGCCCGACGGCGAGCCCCGTACGCGCCCCCGACAGCGGCATCACGTCGAACCAGCCGCCTCCGCTCTCGTCGCCGGGCAGCCGCAGGTCGGCGATGTCGAGCGCGGCCCCGGTCGGTGGCTGCCTCGGCAGCAGGGAGTTCTGGATGGCGAGCGCGACGGTGTGCTCGCGGTGGAAGCGGCTGGCGTGGTCCAGGCACCGCGCGGTGTGCGCGCAGACCTTCTCGACGAGGGCGATGTCCTCGCGGGAGAACGGGGCCGGCGTCTCGCCCCGGTAGAGCAGGAGCAGGCCCAGCACCGTCCCCTCGCGCATGATCGGGGCCGCGAGCAGCGCGTGCGCCCCGGCCGCGCGCAGCAGGCGTTTCAGCGCGGGTTCGGCGTCCAGCCAGCGGGTGTCGGCCTCGATGTCGGTGGCGCGCGGAGTGTGATCGGCGAGGAGCGGGGCGAAGGGGCGCTGGTCGGCGGGCCACACATGGCTGCCCTCGGGGGCTCCGCTGGACGCGATCGGGCACAGCGGCTCGGGGTGGTGCCGGGTCAGCGGCGGGGGTTCGTCATCGGTCATGTGCTCGGCGAGGGCGATGACGACGGTGTCGGCGGCGCCGGGGACGAGCGCGTCGGCGAGTTCGGCGCAGGTGGTGTCGTGGTCGAGGGTCTCCCCGACCTCCACCTGGATGGCCGCCAGCCGCCGCAGTGGGTCGGTACCGGAGTCCGCCTCTTTGGGGGTGATGTCCGCGATGGTGCAGATGAGCCCGGAACCCTCCTGGCCGGGCGGCAGCGGGAAGAACGAGAGGCACAGGGTACGGGGGCCCTGCCGGGGGGTCGCCCGGGTGCGGACCAGCCGGTTCAGCGAGGCCACACCACTGGACCGTACGTCGCGCGCGTCGGCCCTCTCGGACTCGGGGTCGCGCAGCGGGAGTACGTCGGTCATCACCTTGCCGGTCGGATCTGTCCCGGCCAGCAAGTGGTGCGCGGCCTCGTTGCACTCGGTGACACGCAGTCCGTCGTCGAGGACGAGGATCGCCAGCGGTGAGGCCGCCAGCGCCTCACAGGCCACACGCATGGCCTCCGGGCAGGTCTCAAGGGTCCGCTCGCGTCGGGCGTCGCCTTCCATGGCACCTCCCCAACCAGCATGCGCAACACGCTGGCGGGGCGCATTCCGGGGCACCGTTCCGCCCTGGCGATCACCTTTCGCCGGGGCGGAGCCGGGTTCCGGGTCAGGCCGTGCGGCGGCGGATGACGCGGAAGGCGGTCAGGGTCAGCAGGGCCGCCACCGCGAGGACCAGGGCGCTGGAGGCGAGCTGGTACGGCCAGTAGTCGCCGGGGGTGAGGGTGTTGGTGAGGTAGGCGTCCTGGGGCAGGGCGTCGAAGAACATCAGGCCGAATACGCCACCGGGGTGGAATCCGTTCACCTTGGAGAGGACCGGGAGGTCGAGCAGCAGCATCGCGCGGGACCGGACGAGGACGGCGGCCACCAGCCAGGTCAGCAGCGGGGCGGCGACGAGCGTGGGCCACAGGCGGCGCAGGTACGTGCCGGTCAGGGCGCCGGCCGCGACGCCGAGGACGACGTACGCGACGGTGACCGGGCCGATCGTGTAGTACGCGTTCTGCCGCTCGGCACCGTAGGTGAGCAGGTTGAGATCGAAGGCGTGCACGACGCTCATCCGGTACAGCGCCACCAGCGGGACGGTCAGCACCACGACGATCCCCGCCAGCGTCGCCCAGCGGACACCGAACCAGCGTCGGGGGGTCACCGTCTGGGTGAGGGCGAAGACCACACGCCGGGTCTCCCATTCACGTGCGGTCAGCACACCGGTGAGCAGCGCGGCGAACAGGGCCGGTTGGAAGGCGAGCATGGCGCCGTCATCCGTGAGTTTCGCCGTCATGGTGTGGGCGTCATCCGCATAGCGCCCGAAGTGGTACGCCTGGCTGCCCACGTGGTTCCGCAGCGCGACGGCGTCGGCCCAGCCGTAGTAGTGGTACACGATCTGGACGCCGACGCGCAGGGCCAGCAGCAGGAGGATCACGCCGGGGACCCAGTACTGGCGCAGGGCGATCCCCGCGAGGGGCCGGAGGCGGCCGGGCCGGGGAGTCGTCGGGGCGGCGGCGATGGCGGCGCTCATGCGGCGGTGTCCTTGCGAGGCGGTACGGCGGCGGAAAGGGACGGGCCGGTGAGGTGCGCGAGCACCAGCTCCTCCACGGAGGGCGGTCGCACCTCCCAGTCGGCGGGGAGCGGACCGGCGCGGCGGATCAGGGCGGTGGTGCCGCGCCCGGCGGGGCGGGACTCGACGACGGCATGACCGGCGAGCTGCTCGGCACCCCCGGCGAAGGCCACCACGGCGTGGGTGTCGGTCAGTTCGTCCATGTCGCCGCACAGCCGGGTCGTACCCGCGTCGAGCAGCAGCAGGTGGTCGCAGACATCGGTCAGCTCGGACAGGATGTGCGACGACATGACCACCGTCGCGCCGGTGTCGGCGACGTGTGCCATGAGCAGGCCCATCAGTTCCTGGCGGGCGAGGACGTCGAGATCCGCCATCGGCTCGTCGAGCAGCAGCAGGTCGGCCCGCTTCCCGAGGGCGAGGGCCAGGGCGATCCGGGTGCGCTCGCCGCCGGACAGGCTGCCGATACGGCCACCCTTGCCGAAGCGGGAGGGGTCGGCGAACCGCTCGGCCAGTTCCGCGTCCCAGTGGCCCTCGTTGAGCCGCGCCCCCAGGCGCAGCGTCTCGGCGACGGTGAACCGGGGGAACAGCGGCCGGTCCTGCGCCAGGTAGGCGACCCGCGGATTGCCGACGCGCGTGGGCCGGCCGAAGACCTCCACGGTGCCGGTGGTGGGTCGCTGCAGTCCGGCCGCCAGCTCCAGCAGGGTGGACTTGCCCGCGCCGTTCGGTCCGACGAGCGCGCAGACGACCCCGGCGGGGACGGCGAAGGTGCAGCCGCCGAGCGCGGCCGGACCACTGCGCCGGTATCTCCTGGTGACGCCGTCCGCGGCGAGCGCCGCTTCAGGACTGCGGGTGGGGAACGACATCGGGTTCCTTCGATGAGTACTTCGACGAGTAGAGGTCTTCGAGGACGGCGGTGAACAACGCGGCGAGGTCTTCGCGCTCCAGCCCCGCCGTACGGGCCCGCGCCGCCACGTCCGCCAGTTCCGCCCGCCAGGGCGAGTCGCCGGCGGAGGAGCCGAGCGTGCCGGTGATGAACGTCCCGTGCCTGCGCCGGGTCTCGACCAGGCCCTGGGACTCCAGCTCGCGGTACGCCTTGAGCACGGTGTTGGGGTTGAGCGCGGTCGCCTCCACGACCGCACGGGCGGTCGGCAGACGGTCACCGGGTTCCAACTGGCCCAGCCGAAGGGCCTGTTGGACCTGCTGGACGATCTGGACGTAGCTGGGTACCCCACTGGACCGGTCGATCCGGAAGGAGAACGCCACGAGTGAACCCCGCTTTCAACCAATGAACTAATGGAATGATGCATTGAGGGTTCCGGACACGTCAAGGCGCTCCTGGTGGTGAGCTCACCGGGAGGAGCAGGCCGAGCTGTTCGGCCACCTCAACGGGCCGGACCCGCTCCTCGCCGTCGCGACACCGTGACCGGGGTTCCGTCCGGGGTGAACGCCTGGTGGAAGGTGAAGGCGTGCGGCGCGGGGCCGTGGTCCTGGAGGTGTTCCAGTCTCCAGACCCCCTCCCGCCAGGTGGGTGTCACGTCGTCGGACACCCACCAGAAGGCGTGATTGGGGTGTCCGGTCCTCTCGAACCAGTCATGACGCCTGTTCAGTGCTTCGCGGTGCAGCCCGGTGTAAATGGCGTCGAAGGCGGGGCGCAGGCCGGTCCAGAGGGAGAGGGTGGCAGCGAGGGCGGTGGTCTTTGCCGTACGGCCCTTGTCGTACCAGGCCGGCACGGCGAAGTCCCCCCACGGTCCCCAGTCGGCGCCGAACAGCTCGCCCTGGTCGCCGTCCGCCGGTTCGGCATGAGCGAGGTATCCGGGGTGCCGGCTGATCTTCCGGTAAACAGCCGCACCGATCTCGTAGAACTCGCGCGTGAGTGGGGTTGCGTCGGCGAGAGGTGACCTCAGGACGCCGAAGGTGTACAGGGCTAGCTGGGGCATGCGTCTCTCCCTGGGCCGAAGACCAGGTGAAGGTAGCGGCCGCTGCGGACCCTGTCGAAGTTGCGTTTTTCCTGCCCAAGTGGCCTCCTGTCGCGGCCGGTTCAGCACCCCGACCAGCTTCGCCGGGTCCGCCGCCCCCTCGGCGTCGTCCGCGTACCGGGTGACTGCAGCGGACCCATCTCCGGGAGGAAGACACCCTCGCGGGCCAGGACGTGCACCAAAGTCAGCAGAGCCGCGCGGGCGTTGCCGTCCACGAAGGGATGGAAGAACGCCACATCGAGGTACGCCCGAGCCGCACGCCCCGCTCCGAGCGGCTTTCCGAGCGGCTCGGTTCCACTCCGGGGGGTCGAGTCCGAGCGGGTCCCCCTCCAGCACGGGCCGACGATGCCGGCGCACCGGGGGCCGGAGCACACCCCGACCGCGGCGTTTGGCAACCTTTGGATGACCCCGTGGACCCATACGGCCGACCGGGACACCCCCCGGCCGAGGCCCTGCGGCAGGCTGGTGGTGCGGGGCGGGCCGACATCCACCGGGAGGACGTCATGGGCGGGGCACGAACGGCGCGGTTCCGGGCGGGGCTGGTCGCCCGGCTGCTCGCGCGGTGCGCCGTGGTGGCGGCGATCGGCGCCGCGGTGGTGCTGCTGCTCGCGGTCGGCGGGGGCGGGCTGTTCGTGGCCCTGGCCGGGGTGGTCGGGCTGGTGCT
>NZ_WWKH01000865.1:0-1869 GCF_009865595.1 Streptomyces sp. SID1328
CGCCCGGCTGTGACGCGAACTGGCTGTGCGCGCTGCCCGATCTGGCGCCCGGTGCCCGCAGCACCCTGCAGGTCGTGCTCAGCCCGAAGAGGGCGCTGACCGCCGAGGTCACCGGCACCCTGACCACCACCGGCACGGACGCCGACCGGAGCGACAACTCCGCCCGGCAGCGGCTGCGTATCCTCCAGCCCAAGATCGTCGCCGTGCCGCCGATCGGCAAGCCCGGCTTCGTGACCTCGGTGCGCGGCAAGGACTTCCCGCCGGGCGTGCCGGTCCGGTTCCGCTGGAAGCCCGGCATCACGGCCGCCGCCGCGCCGACGGTGCCGCTGCCGGACGGCACGTTCATCGGGCAGCTGCTGATCCTCGCCAAGGACCAGACGGGCCCGCGCACCATCACCGCGAGCGGCCCCGGCTTCTCCCCGGTGAAGACGGACTTCCTGGTCGTCAACGGCAGTGTGCAGCCCCCGGACGAGGTGACCCGCCGGTGATCCACGAGGTCGACGAGGCCCTGCGGGGCCTGCTGGAGGAGTCCGGGCTGGCCGCGTCGGGCGTCGAGGTGGTCTTCGACGCGCCGACCAGCGACTGGGCGGCCCGGCGCGGCGCGCCCACGGTGAACGCGTTCCTGTACGACATCCGCGAGGACAACTCCCGACGCAACAGCAGCGCGGGCGAGATCTACGACGAGGACGGCTTCGTCGTCGCCCGCCGCTCGCCCGCCCGCTGGTTCGAGCTGACCTATCTGATCACTGCGTGGGCGAGCCGGCCGCAGGACGAGCACCGGCTGCTGTCCCAGGTGCTGTCCACCCTGGCGTCCACGGACACCCTGGCGCCGCATCTGCTGACCGGCACGCTCGCCGAACTGGGCCTGATCGTGGGCCTGGACGCGGGCGGTACCGGCCTGGACGCCCCGGCCGCGTCCGATGTGTGGTCCGCGCTGGGCGGCGAGCTGAAACCGTCGCTCGGGGTACGGGTACGCGCCCCCTTGGCCGGCATCGAGCGGGTCGCCGCGCCGCCGGTCACCGAGGGCCTGGTCGTCCGGTCGGTGCCCCACTCCCTGCCGGACGAGGCGGAGTCGGCGCGCCGGCTGCGCTACACGGAGATCGACGACCCCGGCGGGGAGGGCTTCAGCGGGTCCCGCGAGCGGCGCCCCGCCCCCGCCCGGCGCCGCAGGAGGGGTGACCGCCAGCCATGACGCACACCGTGGAACCCGAGCTGTGGCGGCGGCTGCACACCGTGGAGGAGCGGGTACGCAAGGCGGTCGCCGCGCGGCGGGCCGTCGACCCCGACCCGGACGACCCCTACCGGGGCCAGTACCTCACCCCCGAGGCGGCCCAGCGCGTCCTCGACACGCGCGGCGAACCGTCCGCCGCCGAGCCGGAGCGGTCGGCGGCGGACTCTCCACTCGGCCGCCTGGCACGGGACTTCGGACTCTCCCCGCTCGATCTGGACCTGCTGCTGGTCGCCCTGGCCCCGGACCTGGACGCCCGCTTCGAGCAGCTCTACGGCTATCTGAACGACGACCTCACCCGGCGCCGGCCCACGGTCGGACTGGCCCTCGAACTGTGCGGGCACACCGGGCTGTCCCCCGCCCGCTTCCGCCTCTCCCCCGGCGCGCCGCTGCTCACGGGCGGTCTGCTGGAGGTCCAGGAGCCGGAACGGCCGCCACTGTCGCGGATGTTGACGGTGCCCGACCGGGTGACCGCGCATCTGCTGGGCGACACCGCGCCGGACGCCCGCCTGGGTTCCGTGCTCGGGGAGCACACGGCGGACCCGGCGGCCGACCCCGCGCTGGTCCGGCGGGCCGCCGCCGGGGTCCGGAGCGGCACCGGGCATGTGCACCTGCGGGCAGTCGGCGGTGCCCCCGAGGGC
>NZ_WWKH01000866.1:0-1427 GCF_009865595.1 Streptomyces sp. SID1328
CGGGAACCGGTGACTGCGGTGCGGAATTGCCCAGTCGCAGTTCGTATTCGCCGGTGTTCGGATTGAGTACCCACTGGTCTGCGGGGTCGATGTTCTCCGCCCGCCCACGGCTTTGCGCGTCCACGGTTGTCCGAATCCTCCGTCGGGGCCACGCGGCGCCTTCCCCCTTGTAGGCGCTCGGGTCTCGGTGAAACGGTGCGCGGTCGGAGGACGTACCTCACGGGCCGGGGTGCACCGGATCGCTCACACTATCCGCCCTGTTCAGGGTCGGGCGACGCCGGTGACGAATTCCACGTTCTTAGAACTGGGCAATCCCGCTCATTCCTCTGAACAAAAGTTCGCCGATTTGGTGTGAGGATTACTTACACGTGTGCGCGGCGGCCGTGCTGCCCCGGTAGGTGGGGGTGGCCGAAGGGGAGTTTCCCGTGCTGTCGCCGGGTGATTTACCGCCGGTATCCGGTGAAGTGTCCGTCACCTCGACGGGCCGGTCCGCGCGCAGCCGGGCGAACAGTTGCCCGGCCTCGGGCTGCACCAGTTGGTCACGGTCGGAGTCGTATACATACGGCTCGCGCGGAGCGGTGAGGAACCGCACATGTTCGGTGGGGATGTCGCGCACCCCCCGGACCAACCGGTACAAGCCGCGCAGACTGGCCAGTTCCGGATCGGTGGTGAGCGCCGAGGTCGCCGCGTCCAGCACCGGATACAGCTTCACCGGGTTCAGCAGGACGCCGTCACTGCGCACCTTCTCCACCAGCGCGCCGAGAAACCGCTGCTGGCGGTCCATCCGGTCGGTGTCGCTGCCGTCCCCGAGCGTCTTGCGGGCCCGTACGTAGCCGAGCGCCTGCTCGCCGTCGAGGGTGACCCGTCCTGCGGGCAGCTTCAGCCTGGCCGCCTTGTCGTCGATGGGCTTCCGCAGGCACACCGGCACCCCGTCGACGGCGTCCACCATCTGCTTGAACCCGCTGAAGTCGACGACCATGTGGTGGTCGACCCGGATGCCGGTCAGCTCCTCGACGGTACGGATGGTGCAGGCCGAACCGCCGAGCTGGAAGGCGGTGTTGAACATGGCGAACGACGGTTCGGTCCGGCCTCCGCCGGCGCGCGGGCAGGCCGGGACGCGCACCATCAGGTCGCGGGGGAGCGAGACGGCGGTGGCGCTGCGCCGGTCGGCCGCCAGGTGGAGCAGGATCGTGGTGTCCGAGCGTTCCGCGCCCGAGTCCCGCCCGTACTGCTCGTTGCCGTCCCCGGCGCGGCTGTCGGTGCCGATCAGCAGGATGTTCTGCGCACCCGACACCAGCGCGGTGGGCCGCTCCTTGTCATAGCGGGCCAGCTCGCGCGCGGCCGCCTCGTCGGGGGTGATGTTGTCGCTGAGCCGGGCGTACAGCGCCCAGCCGGCCCCGCCCGCCGCCAGGAGCAGTACGGCCGTG
>NZ_WWKH01000867.1:0-804 GCF_009865595.1 Streptomyces sp. SID1328
ACGCCCCGAGCGCCACGGGTTCGGGCGGCAGCACCGGCACGGGCAGCACGCCGGGCGGCGGTACGACGGGTGCGCCGTCGGGGGTGCGGACGCGCAGCGCGGTGCCGCCGGGGGTGTCGCCACGGGTCAGTTCGCCGTACGTGACCGGCAGCCGGGTACGGCTCCACAGGCGCTGCGGGAGCGGCTGGAGCACGGCGACGGGGGCGAGCCGGGCCAGCCGGTGCAGCATCCGGTGCGCGCCCCCGGACCGCCACAGCGGGCCCGCGCAGTCGCTGACCAGCAGGGTGATCCGGCGCCCGGTGGGGTCGCTGAGCCGGTCCACGGTGTGCTGCGGAGCCCCGCGCGGATCGGCGCTGGCGCTGACCGTGGCCTCGCCGTCGGGACCGGTGTGCAGATGGGCGATCCGGATGTCCCCGAAGGCGCCCAACTGCCCGAAGACCTCTTCCAGTTCCGCGAAGAGGCGGTCCCAGACCCGCATCGAGGGCGCGGCGTCCAGCACCAGTTGCAGCCGGGCGTCCCCGCGCCGTACCTCGCGGTACACGGGGAGGATCAGCCCTCCTGCCTGGGCACTGAGTTCGGCGGTGGCGGTCTCGTCCAGCTCGCGGCGGAGCGGGGGTGCCGCACTGTGGTACGCCTTCAAGGGCCGCAGCGCGCGCTGGAGTTCGAGGGTGGAAGGCAGTGCGGGGGCGGCGGGGACGCCGACCGGAAGTGCGGTGAACCGGGTGCCGGGCCCGACACAGGTCTGGCCGTCACGGGGCGCCGGGTAGAGGGGGACGCTCCGGTGGGGGCCGGCGGTCGGGACCT
>NZ_WWKH01000868.1:0-6117 GCF_009865595.1 Streptomyces sp. SID1328
TCCGCGAGATCGTCAACTTCCTGATGCTGCGCGGCAACCTGGGCCGGGTCGGCTGCGGCGCCAGCCCCGTGCGCGGACACAGCAACGTCCAGGGCGACCGCACCATGGGCGTGTGGGAGCAGATGCCCGACGAGTTCCTGGACGCCCTGAAGTCCGAGTTCCGCTTCGAGCCGCCGCGCCACCACGGCTACGACGCGGTGAAGGCCGTCAAGGCGATGGCCGAGGGCAAGGTCAAGGTGTTCCTCTCGCTGGCCGGCAACTTCGTACGCGCCGCCCCCGACACCGAGGTCACCGACGCGGCCATGCGCCGCTGCAAGGTCACCGCACAGATCACCACCAAGCTCAACAAGGCGCACACCGTCACCGGCGAGACCGCGCTGATCCTGCCCTGCCTCGGCCGCACCGAGATCGACATCCAGGCGGGCGGCGTCCAGTTCGTCACGGTGGAGAACACCTCCAGCGAGGTGCACACCTCGTTCGGCAAGCTCCGCCCCGCCTCCCGGCTGCTGCTCAGCGAGGTCGCCATCCTGTGCCGGCTGGCCCAACGCACCCTCGGCGACAAGGTCGACATCCCCTGGCTGGAGTTCGAGGCGGACTACGGCAACATCCGCGACCGGGTGGCCAAGATCATTCCGGGCTTCTACGACTTCAACCGGCGGGTCGCCCGGCCGGGCGGCATCAAGCTGCCCAACCCGGTCAACGAGGGCGTGTACGCCACCGCCACCGGCAAGGCCATGTTCACCGTCAACGACTGGGACATGTCCGCGGCGCCCCCCGGCCACCTGATCCTGCAGAGCACGCGCTCGCACGACCAGTGGAACACCATCCCGTACACCAACAACGACCGCTACCGCGGTATCCACGGCCGCCGCAACATCATCATGATCAACCCGGAGGACATGGTCGATCTGGGCCTGGTCCGGGGGCAGTTCGTGGACATCATCGGTGTCTGGCGCGACGACGTCGACCGCCGGGTGGAGGGCTTCGAGGTCATCCCCTACCCCACCAGCCGGGGATGCGCGGCCGCGTACTACCCGGAGGTGCAGCCGCTGGTCCCGCTCGACAGCGTCGCGGCGATCAGCAACCAGCCCACCTCCAAGGGGATCGTGGTCCGGCTCGAACCGGGCACCCCGCCTCCCGGCACCAAGCCCACCGAATGGCACGACTGAACGCCGCCGCTGCCGCCCTCACTCCGGGGGCGGCAGCAGTGTGCCCAGCGGACCCAGGTCGAGGTTGAGGTCGTCCATCGTCAGCCCGTACCGCGCGCACAGCCCGGTCATCCGGTCGTGCAGGAGCATCAGCGTCGCCCCCAGGCGCTCTTCCTCCTCCTCGGTCAGGTCGCCCTCGTCGACGCGGTTGAGGGCCTGGCGCTCCATGAGTTGACGCAGCAGCTCGACCAGGGTGAGGACCAGCTTCATCAGGTCCCGCTCCACCGTGTCCGGATCGGCGGTGATCCGGCGCGCCGGTACGGACGTCCGCCCGTCGGAGGCCGGCAGGTCGCCGGGCGCCGCGGGCAGCAGCCGGAACGCCCGCTCGGCCGCCGCCGCGACCTCGGCCCTGCGCCGGTCCGGGCCGCCGCGCTCGTCGTCAGCCGTCATCGCCCCGCCCCTCGATCCGCCTCGGCTCCGTGAACGGCGACGGCACCTCCGCGCTGATGGACACGATCAGCGCCCGCAGCGAGACCCGCACCAGGTCGATGCCGGCGATGGAGAGCACCACGTCGCCGGTGAGGACCACCCCGCCGCTCAGCAGGCGGTCCAGCAGGTCGATGAGCGCGACCTGCCGCTGCGCCAGCGGCTCGGTCGCGGCCCGGCGTTCGGGCGTGGTCACGGCCCTGCCCCCGCCGCGTCGCCGGTCTCCTCGGGTCCCATGGCGAACGAGTACGGCGCCCACGGCCCGGTGATCTCGACCCGCACCCCCGCGAGCCCGTCCGCCGCCCGCGCCACCTCGGCCCGGAACGCCTCGCCCCGCTCCAGCGGCACCAGATACGCGTCGTTGACCACGTTCTCGCCCGCCGCCTCGGCGAGCGCCCCCTGCTGCACCCGGTGCCGGGCCCGCTCACTGGCGTACGCGCGCCCCGCCGCCTCGATGCCATCGGCCGCCCGCTGGGCCGCCCGGTGGGTGGTGTCCCGGTGGCGCTGCTGCTGCCGGCGGCCGCGCAGATACGAGCGTCCGGGGCTCAACTGCGTGTCGGCGGGGACGGGAGGTGGCTCGGGCGCGGCCGAGGGGTCCACGTAGACCTTCACGCCCCACTCGACGTGTCCCGCGAGCCGCGCCAGCCGGTCCGTGAACAACTCGCGTCCCGCGGCCAGCACTTCGCGCGCCCGGGCGTCGTCCAGATACACGGTGGCCAGGCGCAGCGGCAGTACGGTGGTGTACGCGGCGACCGCCTCCACGACCCCGTGGTGGGCGCGGGCCACCGCGCTCAGCCAGTCCAGGTCCTCCAGCCTGCGGCGCAGCGCCTCCTCCCGGAAGTCCTCCGCCGGTACCGAACTGACCACCAGAGCGAGCCCGCTGTCATCGGGTACCAGATGTACGGGGGCGCCGACCACGCCCTCCAGCGCGGCCAGCCGCTCCGCCAGGGCGTCGTCGGCGCGGGTCACGCCGTAGACGTACGTCATGAGATCACTCATCGCGGCTCCGCTTCCGGCGGCGGGCGGGGCGCGGGGCGGGTTCGGGCTCGGGCTCCGGTTCCTCTTCCTCCAGCTCTGCCTCTTCCACCTCTTCCTCGTCGGGCTCCTCTTCCTCCTCGGCGTACTCCTCCGGCTCCTCGGCGTACTCCTCCGGCTCCTCGGTGTAGTCCTCCGGCTCGACCTCCAGCAACTCCTCCGGCTCTCTGAGCGCGGCGAGTTCGGCCCGCAGGCGGCGGTTCTCCTCGGCGAGCGAGTGCTCGTCACCCCTGGCCCGCGAGGAGAGGGAGGGGTCGTGCTCCCACCAGTCGATGCCCATCTCCTTCGCCTTGTCGACGGAGGCGACCAGCAGCCGCAGTTTGATCGTCAGCAGCTCGATGTCGAGCAGGTTGATCTGGATGTCGCCCGCGATCACGATGCCCTTGTCCAGAACGCGTTCGAGGATGTCGGCGAGGTTGGCGGACGAGCCCTGCCCGTAGGGCTGCGCCGCCCGTGAGGGGGTGGGGCCGAGCCGGTTGCCCAGTGGTTCGCTCACGATGGTGGCCTCGCGTTCCCTAGTGCCGGATCAGGACTGCTGTCCGCGGAAGTTCCGTATCTCCTCCAGCCGGTCGAGCAGTTCGTCCTCCCGCCGGTCGAACGTCTCCTCGTCGATCTCCCCGGCGAGCAACCGCTTCTCCAGCGCGGCGAGTTCGGCGTGGATGGGGGCGGGGTCGTAGTACTCGTCCTCGGCCGCCTCCAGGACGCGTTCGACCACCCAGCCGACGCCGCGCACCGGCGCCAGCGGGAGGGTGAGGATCTGGGTGAACAGGCCCATGGAACCCCTCGGTTCTCAGACGAAGGTGTACGGCGGGAGCGGGCCGTTCAGCCGGAAGTCGAGCCCCTCGCCGAGCTGGTGGGCGACGCTCAGCTCCGTGGTGAGGAAGGCCTCTTCCTGGTCGTCGGCCACCAGGAAGGACACGTTGAGGAAGTCCGACCCGGTCGGCTGCGTGGAGTCCACGTCACGCGCGAACGGACGCAGCGCCTCGACCACCCCGGCGGCCAGCGCCTCCTGACGGGCCTGCACCTCCTGGGCCACCAGCTCACCGAGCCGCATCGCCGCCGACGGGTCGGCCGTTCCGCTGCGGATGTCGTCGTTGAGCTGCCGGGCCGGAGGCGACTCGGCGAGGATCTGGCGCAGCAGGGAGTCCTCGTCCTGTGCCACCTTCAGGTTGTACTCGGCGCAGCCCGCCAGCTCCAGGAGCCGGTCCGTGTACTCCTCGGCCCGCTCCTCCAGCGCCGCCCGCACCTCGTCGTCGCTCGCCGCCACCAGGCCGAACCGCAGGGGCAGTACGGTGCCGTCGGCCATGAGCCGCTCCTGCACCTCCTGGTGCGCGCCGACGTCCCGCCGCTTCGGGCGCAGGTCCTCGGGCGCGTCGCTGACCACCGCGCACAGCGATCCGGCGGTCACCGCCCGCAGCGGGCCGGGGGACTCGCCGACGCCGCGCAGGCCGTCGAGGCGCAGCGGGTGCTGTTTGTCGGTGACGGAGTAGACGTAGACGCCCATCGCTCATTCCCTCTCACGGGTCGAGGTCCGCTTGGAGGCGCGCTTGGCCGGCCGCCGCTTGCGTACGGGTTCCCGCTCCTCTTCTTCGTCCTCTTCGTCACCGTCACCACCGGTGACCGCCTTCAGGGAGTCGGTGACCGCCTCGGCGGCCCCGCTCAGCGCGCCCTTGGACTTGCCCTTCGCCCCGCTCTCCACGCTGTCGCCGACGATGTCGGTGAGCTGGGCCGGAGCCTTGCGCCCGGCCTCCAGGTCCAGCCGGTTGCACGCCTCCGCGAAGCGCAGGTACGTGTCCACGCTGGCCACGACGACACGGGCGTCGATCTTCAGTATCTCGATGCCCACCAGGGACACGCGGACGAAGATGTCGATCACCAGGCCGCGGTCCAGGATGAGTTCCAGGACGTCGTAGAGGCTGCCGCTGCCACCGCCACCGCGGGTGACATTGCCTCCGCCTTGCGGCACCACGGTCATGGTGCCTCCCTTCACCGGCGGGTCTCAGCCGCGCCGGTCGATCTGCCCTCGGGTGTAGCGGCGCGTGCGCTCGTAGGCCACGAGGTCGCCCTCCTTGTCGAGGGAGACGCGGTAGGTCGCCATCACGCTGGTCGTGTCGGGCACTCGCTCCAGTTCGAGCACCTCTACGTCGGCCTCCCAACCCTCGTTCGTCGGTTTCAGCGCCGAGACGGAATCCGGGGCCCGGCCGAGCAGCTCCGTGAGCTGCTCGGCCGCGATCCGCATCGCCCAGGCAGGGCCCTTGGACGGGCGGTGGCGCGGCTCGCCGGCCGGTCGCCGGCCGGTGGCCCGACTGCTGCCGGTCCGCCGCTTCGCGGGCTCTTCTGCTGCGGCCATGGTCTCTCCGGTGGTCGAAGCGGTCTCTCCGGGAGGGCCGGAGCGGGCGCCAGATTCCACGCGCGAACATACAATTTCAGCATATAGGGTTATAAGTCGTAGCACTGTTGGCCGGCTCACGGGCCCGCCGCAACCGCGTGCGCGGCTCTGCCGGAGTCCCGGCGCGGCGCACGATGTGCGCGATGTGCGCGATCCCTTCTTCATCGATCGCGGGCCGGGTCGGGGTGCCGGCCGGAACCCCGTTTCTTTCCTGACCCTTCCGAAAGGAACCGGTTCATGAATGACACGACCAAGGTCGCTCTCGCCACCGCAGTCGCGGGCGGCTACGTGCTCGGACGTACGAAGAAGGGACGCCTCGCCTTCGCGCTGGCGACCTATCTCGCCGGTCGCCGCACCGGCCTCAACCCCCAGGCGCTGCTGAGCGAGGGCCTCGGCAAGCTCGGCGGGGTGCCGGGCGTGCAGGAACTCAACGAGCAGGTGCGCGGCGAACTGCTCAACGCGGGCCGCAAGGCACTGACCGCCGCTGCCGACCGCCGCCTCGGCGACCTCGCCGAGTCCCTCCGTGAGCGCACCCAGCGCCTCGGCCAGAAGAAGGACGAGAAGCCGGAGGAGGCCGAGGACTCGGAGGAGTCCGAAGAGGCGGAAGAGGACGAGGAGAACGGCGAGAACGAAGAGAACGGGGAGGAAGAGGGCGAGGAGTACGAGGACGAGGCCGAGGAGCCCGAGGAAGAGGCGGAGGAGCCCGAGGAGGAGGAGTTCGAGGCCGAGGAGGCGGAGGAGTCCGAGGGCGACCAGGGGCCCCGGGAAGAGGAGGAGGACTTCGAGGAGGAAGAGGAAGAGGAGGAGGAACCCGAAGAGGAACCTGAGGAGGGCGAGGAGCCTGAGGAGGAAGAGGAGCCTGAGGAGGAAGAGGAGCCGGAGGAGGAGCCCGAGAGGCCGCCTCGCCGTCGGCCCGCCGCGAAGAAGCAGCCCGCCAAGAAGTCCGCTCCGCCGGCCAGGAAGCAGGCCGCGAAGAAGGCTCCCGCGAAGAAGGCCCCGGCGAAGAAGTCCGCCCCGCCGGCCAAGAAGCAGGCGGCGAAGAAGGCTCCCGCGAAGAAG
>NZ_WWKH01000869.1:0-756 GCF_009865595.1 Streptomyces sp. SID1328
GCGAGCTGGCCGAGCTGGTAGTGGGCCCACGCCTCGCCGTGCACCGAGCCGCCCGCCCGGTGCAGCACCAGTGAGCGCTTCAGCAGGTCCAGCGCCTCGGGCAGCCGGGCCCGGTCGCGCTGCACGGCGGCCAGCGCGTGCATGGTCCAGGCGCGGTCGGTGGCGAGCTGCGGGGGAGCCTGGAGGTCCATCGCCTCCTGCAGCTTGGCCGCGGCCTCGGTCAGGTTGCCCTGGTGGTGCAGGGTGATGCCGAGCGAGCACAGGGCACGGGCGGCGCCCGCGTCGTGGTGCGCCTCCCGGTACAGGTCCACCACCGAGGCCAGCGTGGTGCGCGCCTTGTCCAGCTCGCCGAGCTGCCGGGCCGCGATACCGGTACGCCACTGCACCGAGCGCACCAGCAGCCCCTCGTCCACGGCCTGCGCCAGCTCGTTGATCTCCCCGAGCCGGTACAGGTCGCCGCGCAGCAGGCAGTAGTCGCACAGCGCGCCCAGCAGGTTCAGCACCGCGCCCTGGTCCACGCCCTCGGCCTGGCGCAGGGTGGCCGTGATGAAGCTGGTCTCGTCGTCCAGCCAGCGCAGCGCCTCCTCCAGGGAGACGAAGCCGTGCGAGCCGAACCGGTCCGACCGCGTCGACATGTTGCCGTCGACCAGGCGCAGCACCGAGTCGGCCAGCTCGGCGTAGTTGGCGATCAGCCGCTCCTGCGCCGCCGTGCGCTCGGCCTGCTCCTCCTCGTCCAGCAGCCGTGCCTCGGCGAAG
>NZ_WWKH01000870.1:0-24257 GCF_009865595.1 Streptomyces sp. SID1328
CGACACGTCCAGCGCGGACACCGGCTCGTCCGCGACGATCACCTCGGGGCGCAGCGCCAGCGCCCGCGCGATGCCGATCCGCTGCCGCTGGCCGCCGGAGAACTGGTGCGGATAGCGGTTGAGGAACTCCGGGTCGAGCCCCACCACCTCCAGCAACTCCTGCACCCGGCGCCGCCGTTCGCCCTTGGGAGCAACCTCGGGGTGGATCTCGTACGGCTCCCCGACGATGTCCCCGACCGTCATCCGGGGGTTGAGCGAGGTGTACGGGTCCTGGAACACCATCTGGATGTTCCGGCGCACCTCCTTCAGCCGGCGCCCGGACACACCGGTGATGTCCTCGCCCCGGAACCGGATCTCGCCCTCGGTGGGCCGCTCCAGATGGCAGAGCAGCTTGGCCACCGTGGACTTGCCGCACCCCGACTCGCCCACGATGCCGAGGGTCTCGCCCCGGCCGAGGCTGAAGTCGACGCCGTCGACGGCCTTCACCGCGCCGATCTGCCTGCGCAGCACGATGCCGCGGGTCAGCGGGTAGTGCTTGACCAGACCGCGGGCCTCCAGCACGGGTTCAGCCGTCGCGGCCATCGAGGCACTCCCTCCAGAAATGGCAGGCGCTCACCCGGTCCGGCCCGGCCGGGTACAGCGGGGGCTCGTCCGTGCGGCAGACGTCCCGCGCCATCGCGCAGCGCGGGTGGAAGGCGCAGCCGGGCGGGATGTGGGTGAGGCTGGGCGGCAGACCGCGGATGGCGTACAGCTCCTGCCCCTTGTGGTCGAGGCGGGGGATGGAGTCGAGCAGGCCGCGGGTGTAGGGGTGGGCCGGTGCCTTGTAGATGTCGTGCACCGGCGCCGACTCCACGATCCGGCCCGCGTACATCACCGCGATCCGGTCGGCCACGTCCGCGACGACGCCGAGGTCGTGGGTGATGAGGACGAGCCCCATGTCGTACTCCCGGCGCAGCTCCGCGAGGAGGTCCATCACCTGGGCCTGGACGGTGACGTCGAGCGCGGTGGTGGGTTCGTCGGCGATGACGAGCGCGGGTTCCAGCGCGATCGCCATGGCGATCATGATCCGCTGGCGCATGCCGCCGGAGAACTGGTGCGGGTAGTCCCGCACCCGCTGGGCGGCGCCGGGAATCCGCACCCGGTCCATCAGCTCGACGGCCCGCTTGCGCGCGTCCTTGCGGGACATCCCCCGGTGGACCGTGAACATCTCGCCGAGCTGGTCGCCGACGGAGAGCACGGGGTTGAGGGCGGAGAGCGCGTCCTGGAAGATCATCGCCATTCCGGCGCCCCTGGTCCGCCGCCGCTCCTCCTCCTTCATGGTCAGCAGGTCGCGTCCCTGGAAGAGGATCCGGCCGCCGGTGATCCGGCCGGGCGGCGTGTCGAGGATGCCCATAACGGCCTGCGCGGTCACCGACTTGCCGGACCCGGACTCCCCGAGCACGGCGAGCGTCTCACCCGCGCCGACCCCGTACGACACCCCGTTGACGGCCTTGGCGACACCGTCGCGGGTGCGGAACTCCACGTGCAGGTCCTGTACTTCGAGCAGCACGGCGCCGTCACCTCAGCTTCGGGTCGAGGGCGTCGCGTACCGCGTCGCCGAGCATGATGAAGGCCAGGACGGTGATCGCCAGCGCCCCGGAGGGCCAGAGCAGGGCGTGCGGGGCGTTGCGGATGTAGGGGGAGGCGGCGGAGATGTCGATGCCCCAGGACACGCTGGGCGGCTTCAGGCCGACGCCGAGGTAGGACAGGGTGGCCTCCAGCGAGATGTAGGTGCCGAGCGCGATGGTGGCCACGACGATGACGGGGGCGACGGCGTTGGGCGCGATGTGCCGCAGCAGCAGCCGGGCGGGCGAGGCGCCCAGCGCGCGGGCGGCCTGTACGTAGTCGTTCTGCCGGGCGGTGATGACGGAGCCGCGGGCGATCCGGGAGATCTGCGGCCAGCCGAGCAGCACCATGAAGCCGACCACCGGCCAGACGGTGTTGCTGGTGACCACCGACAGCAGCACCAGGCCGCCGAGGACGACCGGGATGGCGAAGAAGACGTCGGTGATCCGGGACAGCACCGCGTCCCAGGCCCCGCCGAAGAACCCGGCGAGCCCCCCGAGCACCGACCCGAGCAGCGCCACCCCGAGCGTGGCGCACACGCCCACCGTGACCGACGTACGGGCGCCGTAGACGGTCCGGGTGTAGACGTCACAGCCCTGGCCGTCGAAGCCGAAGGGGTGGCCGGGCGAGGAGCCGTCCTGGGCCTTGGCGAGGTCGCAGTCGAGGGGGTTTCCGGAGGTGATGGCCGAGGGCCAGACGGAGACGAAGAACAGGAAGAGGATGACGAGCGCGGAGAGCAGGAAGACCGGGTTGCGCCTGAGGTCCCGCCAGGCGTCGGACCACAGCGAGCGCGGTCTGCTGTCGGGCCCGCCGCCCGCAGGTCCGCCCGGCACCCGCTCCAGCGTGGCGGCCTCGCCGGCCGCGAGGTCCATGGCCCCGCCCATGCCGGTCCCGGCGACGGCCCCCCGCGACTCCCGCGACGACGGCTCAGGCATAGCGAATCCTCGGGTCGAGTACCGCGTAGAGCAGGTCCACCAGCAGGTTGGCGACCAGGAAGACCAGCACCAGCACGGTGACGAAGCCGACCACCGTCTGGGTGTTCTGCCGGAGGATGCCCTGGTAGAGCTGGAAGCCGACGCCGTGGATGTTGAAGATCCGCTCGGTGACGATCGCGCCGCCCATCAGCGCCCCGATGTCGGTGCCGATGAAGGTGACGACCGGGATCAGCGAGGTCCGCAGCAGGTGCCGGACGATGACCCGGCGCCTGGGCAGTCCCTTGGCTACGGCGGTACGGACGTAGTCCGAGCGCCGGTTCTCGGCGATGGAGGTACGGGTCAGCCGGGTGACGTAGGCGAGCGAGACCGAGGCCAGCACCAGCCCCGGCACGATCAGCTCGCCGTACGGCGCCTCCGGCGAGACGGACGGCTTGATCCACCCCCACTCCACGCCAAGCAGCAGTTGGAGCACCAGACCGGTGACGAAGGTCGGCACGGAGATCACCACGAGGGTGAGCAGCAGCACCCCGGTGTCGACGGGCCGGCCCCGGCTCAGTCCGGTGAGCACACCGAGGCTGATGCCGACGACGAGTTCGAAGAGGATGGCCACGATGGTCAGCCGGACGGTGACGGGAAAGGCGGCCGCCATCAGCTCGGTGACGGGCTGTCCGTTGAACGCGGTGCCGAAGTCGCCGGTGAAGACGTTGCCCATGTAGGTCGCGTACTGCTGCCAGAGCGGCTGGTCGAGGCCGAACTCGCTGCGGAGCTGGGCGGCGGTGGCCGCGTCGCACTGCCGCTCCCCGCACAGCCCCGCGATGGGGTCGCCCATCACATTGACCATCAGGAAGATCAGCAGGGTGGCCCCGACGAACACCGGCACCATCTGGAGCAGCCGCCGGACGACGTAGCGTCCCATGGCGCTCAGCTCACCTTGATCTCGTTGTACACCGGCACGCTGAACGGGTTGAGCTGCACGCCGGTGAGCCGCTGGGAGTAGCCCGCGTTGCCGTTCTGGTACCAGAGCGGGATGGCGGCCATGTTGTCCCGGACGACCTCCTCGGCCTGCTGGAAGGTGGCGACCGACTTGGCCGGGTCGGTCTCGGCGTTGGCCCGGTCCACCAGCTCGTCGAACTCGGAGTTGGACCACTGGCCGTCGTTGGAGGAGGCGCCGGTGAAGTAGAGCGGCTGGAGGAAGTTCTGGATGAGGGGGTAGTCCATCTGCCAGCCCGCCCGGAAGGGACCGCTCATCTTGTGCTGCCCCATCTGGTTGCGGAAGTCGGCGAAGGTGCCGACCGGGTTGCCGACGCAGGCGTTGTCGTCGTCGAGGGCGTGGTTGATGGAGTTGCAGACCGCGTCGACCCACTGGCGATGCGAGCCCGTGTCCGCGTTGTAGGTGAGCTTCAGGGAGCCGCCGGGGATGCCGCCGCCCTGCCGCACCAGCCGCTTGGCGGCCGCCGGGTCGTAGGTGCAGGCGCGTCCGCACAGGCCCGCCTTGAAGCCGCCGTCGGTGCCGAGGACGGGTGAGGTCCAGTCGGTGGCGGGGGTGCGGGTGCGCTGGAAGATGGTCTTGGTGATCTGGTCCCGGTTGATGGCCATGGAGAGCCCGGTGCGGACCTTCTCCATGCCGGGCCGGTTCCAGCGCTCGTCGTAGTACGGGAAGGCGAGGGTCTGGATGATGCCGGCCGGGGTGTTGATGTACCGCTCGCCGAGGTCGGTCTTCACGTTCTTCAGCTGGGCGGCCGGGATGTCGTCGGCGAGGTCGAGGTTGCCGGCCATCAGGTCGGTGTAGGCGGTGTTGCTGTCGGTGTAGACCTTGAGGATCACCCCGTCGTTGAGCGCCTTGTCCCCGCCCGGGTAGCCGTTCCACTTCCGCAGGGTCATCTGGGAGCCCTTGGTGTAGGACTCGATGGCGTACGGGCCGTTGCCGACCGGGGTCTTCAGCCAGGCGGCGTGGTCGGTGAAGAAGGCGCGGGGCAGCGGGGCGAAGGCGGCGTAGCCGAGGGTGTCGGGGAAGCCGGAGAACTTCTGGTTCAGGGTGACGGTGAAGGTGTGGTCGTCGACCACCTTGAGCCCGGAGAGGGTGTCCGCGTGCTGGCTCCCCATCTCGGGGTGCACCTGGTCGTAGCCCTCGATGTAGCCGAAGAAGTACGCGTTCTTCTGCTTGTTCTTCAGGCTCGCGCCGTAGTTCCAGGCGTCGGTGAAGGAGCGGGCGGTGACCTTCTCGCCGTTGGAGAAGGTCCAGCCCTCCTTGAGCCTGACGGTGTAGTGCCGGGAGTCGGTGGTCTCGATCGACTGGGCCAGCATGTTCCGGGCCTCGCCGGTCCTCGGGTCGTACCGCTTCAGGCCCCGGAAGACCATGTCGAGCACCTTGCCGCCCTGCACCTCGTTGGTGTTGGACGGCTCCAGCGGGTTCTGCGGGTCGCCCCAGGAGGAGGTGAGCATCCCGCCGTCCGCCGACCCGCTCGCTCCGCCGCCGCACCCGGTGGCCACGAGCATCACCGCGGCGGCGCCGGTCAGCCATCGGGCGTGCGTGAATCCGCGCATGCTGCCTCCTCAGGGATCACCTCACCGTTACCGGTCAATATCGGCCCGTGGGGGACATCCCGCATGCCCGCCGCTCGATTGCCCCGTCTTTGGGGGGACACGTCAGCCATATGCAGGCAGGTCCGGCACGCTCTCGGTGATCTTGCGGACAAGACGCAATGGATCGCCGCGCAACGTTGCCGAAACGTTGGATCGTGACGCGCCGATGTACGCATTTCGATACCTCACCGTCCGGATATCGAACCCATTGGTTCATTTGCCCGAAATACCCCAAGTGAAGCACGGATTGATTACGGTCGCGCTACACGCGTAGCTACGGATGCGTCATGCAGAGGTAAAGAAGGTAAAGACAAGACCAAGTCGACCGAGAATTTATTGACCTTGAATGAATTGCGTTGAAAAAGTCCGGCGTAGCCCGTAGGGGAGCACCCTGCGGAGTCCTCAGACCCACCCTTGGGCCAGGAGCACCAATGACCACCCCCACTCCATCGGCGGCTGCCGCGCTTGAGGTGACCGACGTTCCCGTCGAGAAGTCGGGTACTTCTCCTGACGCGAAGGGCCCCGAGAGCAGGTCTCCCGGACAACTGGCCTGGCTGCGGTTCAAGCGGGACCGTGTCGGCGTCGCCTCGGCCGTCATCGTCATCTTCTTCTTCGTGATCAGCCTGGCCGCTCCGCTCATCTCCAGCCTCTACGGCAAGGACCCGTACACCACGTACGGTCTCAACACCCCGGGACTGCTGGGCGACAACGGGTTCCCGGCGAAGCCCAACGGCGGCATCGACGGGGAGTACTGGTTCGGCATCGACCCGCAGCTCGGCCGCGATGTCTTCACGTTCCTGCTGTACGCGATCCGCAACTCCCTGCTGATCTCCGTCGCCATCACGCTGCTCACCATGGTCGCCGGCGTGGTCATCGGCATCAGCGCGGGCTACATCGGCGGCAAGACGGACTGGCTCCTCGGCCGGATCATCGACATCCTGCTCGCCTTCCCGCAGCAGCTCTTCTTCGTCGCCTTCACCCCGGTGGTCCTGGCGCTCTTCGTGGCGGACAACGAGAACACGCCCACCTGGCTGGTCGTGGTCTGCCTCATCCTCCTGCTGACGATCTTCGGCTGGGCCTCCATAGCCCGGCTGCTGCGCGGCCAGGTCCTGGCCTTGCGTGAACGCGAGTTCGTGGAGGCCGCGAAGGTCACGGGCGCCTCACCCGCGCGCATCATCTTCAAGGAACTGCTGCCCAACCTCTGGACGCCCATCCTCATCCAGGGCACCTTGCTGCTCCCGGCGATGGTCACGACGGAAGCCGGTCTCGCCTACCTCGGCGTCGGCATCCAGGACCCGACCCCGGACTGGGGCATCATGATCGGCTACGCCGCCCAGTTCTACCAGGACGACTTCACCTTCCTGCTGTTCCCCGGCGTGACGATGGTGCTCTTCGTCCTGGCGTTCAACCTCCTCGGTGACTCGGTGCGCGACGCGCTCGACCCGAAGACCAAGCGCTGACGCCGGCTCGTCTCCCGGGCCTCGGCGAGCGCGCCACGGTGCCGCTTCTTACTCATCAACCCACTTCAAGGCAGGATGCGATGTCCTTCTCGCGCAGAAACTTCCTGATAGCCACCGGTGTCGCCGCCGCATCGACCTCGGTGCTCTCCGCGTGCAGCAGCGGCAACACGAGCAGCGCGGGGAAGGCCGGCAAGCAGGAAGCCGCCAAGGCCCACGCCAGCACGGTCAAGATCGGCACGGCGGAGGACTCCAAGGGCCCGGCTCCGGAGGTCTCCGGCGCCAAGAAGGGCGGCACGGTCTACCTGCTGAACGACGACGACTTCTCGCACCTCGACCCGCAGCGCGTCTACTACGCGTGGAACTCGCTCGCCGTCATCGTCCTCTCCCGTACGCTCACCGGCTACAAGATCGGTGACGACGGCTCGATGACCCTGGTCGGCGACCTCGCCACCGACACGGGCACCATGAAGGACAACGGCAAGACCTGGACCTTCACGCTGAAGGACGGGGTCAAGTGGGAGGACGGCTCCGACGTCACCGTCGACGACGTCCGGCACGGCTTCGAGCGCGCCTTCGCCAGCTTCGTCACCGAGGGCGCCGTCTACGCCCAGACCTGGCTGACGGGCACCCAGGAGTACCGCAAGTCGTACTCGGGCCCGTTCAAGGGCAAGCACCTGAAGTCGATCGAGACCAGCGGCAAGTCCATCACGTTCCACCTCTCCGAGGCGCGTCCGGACTTCAACTACGTGCTGGCGATGCAGTCGTACGCGCCGACCCCGGTGAAGCACGACAAGAAGCAGGACTACGACAAGAAGCCGTTCTCCAACGGCCCCTACGTGATCAAGTCCCACGTCACGGACAAGTCGATGGTCCTGGTCCGCAACAAGCACTGGGACCCGGCCACTGACCCGATCCGCAACGCCTACCCGGACGAGTTCGACTTCGCCTTCGGCATCGAGCAGCAGACCGCCGCGGACCGTCTGATCGCCGACTCCGGCAAGGACCAGTACGCCGTGTCCTGGCGCACCGTCCCGCAGGACCGCGTCCAGCAGGCGACCCTCAAGGCCAAGGACCGGCTGTTCGAGGACCTGAGCAGCGGCTCCAGCGTCTACTGGATCAACCAGACCCGTGTCACCGACATCAAGGTCCGCGAAGCCATCATCCGCGCCTGGCCGACGGCCGGCATCCGCCAGCTCCAGGGCGGCACGCACCGCGGTGACTACGCGACCGGCATCATGAGCCCGCTCGTCGCCGGTTACGAGTCGCAGGACGTGTGGGGCAAGCTGAAGAACCCCGCGGGCGACCCGGCGGCCGCCAAGGCGGTCCTGAAGAAGGCCGGCAAGCTCGGCACCAAGGTCGTCTACGCGTACATGAACGACCCGGTCAACGCCAAGGTGAAGGTCGTCATCGAGAACGCCCTGAAGGCGGCCGGCTTCGACGTCGTCTCCAAGGGCATCGACTCCACCACCTGGTACGACCAGATCGGCAAGCTCGACAACGGCTACGACATCTACTGGGGCGGCTGGTCCGCGGACTGGCCGACCGGCTACTCGGTCTTCCAGCCGCTGTTCGACAGCCACAACGTGGTGGACCAGGGCACCAACTACTGCCACATGAAGAACCCCGACGTGGACGCCGCCATCAAGGCCGCCACCGCGGAGACTGACCAGACCAAGGCCAACTCCATGTGGGCCGCGCTGGACAAGCAGGTCACCGAGCTGGGCGCCTTCATCCCGGACGTGTACATGAAGCGCCTGTACATCCACGGCTCGAAGCTCGGCAACGTGAAGATGGACCCGAACTTCGACGGCTGCATGCTCTACAAGATGTACGTCAAGTAGTGATCCGCCCCTGAAGGTGGGGCGGCCGACCGCCGCCCCACCCTCGGCTCGTCCACCGGGCCCCGGTCAGCCCGACCCGGTCCGATCCGCACGACGGCCCTCCCAGGAAAGCCAACCCCCATGCTTCGCTTCCTCGTTCGCCGACTTCTCGGCGCCGTGATCACACTGGTGATCATCAGCGCGGTCACGTTCATGCTCTTCTACGCCGTACCGCGCGACCCGGCCCGGCTGGCCTGCGGCAAGGTCTGCACGCCGGAGACCCTGGAGGTCATCCGGCACAACATGGGGATCTCGGACCCGATGCCGGTCCAGTACTGGCACTGGCTGTCGGCCATCTTCGTGGGCCGCGACTACGCCGGCTTCGGCCACTGCGACGCGCCCTGCCTCGGCTACTCGTTCGTCAACCGTGAGCCGGTCCTCGCCACCATCCTGGACCGCTTCCCCACCACGGCCTCGCTGGCCCTCGGCTCCTCGGTCGTCTTCCTGCTCTTCGGCATCGGCGCCGGCATGCTCGCCGCCGTGAAGCAGGGCAGGATGCTGGACAAGTTCGCCAGTTCGGCCTCGCTGGTCGCCTCGTCCATGCAGATCTACTTCGTCGGCCCGGTGGCGCTGTACCTGCTCGTGTACCAGTCGCACATCCTCTCGCAGCCCTCGTACACGCCCTTCACCGACAACCCGGGCGCGTGGTTCACCGGACTGCTGGTTCCCTGGCTGGTGCTGGCACTGATCTGGACCGCCAACTACACCCGTATGACCCGCTCGCAGCTCGTGGAGACGCTGAGCGAGGACTACGTCCGCACCGCCCGCGCCAAGGGCATGTCCCGCCGCAACGTCTTCTTCCGCTTCGCCTGGCGCGGCGCGATGGGCCCGATCGTCACCATCTTCGGCATCGACATGGGCGTACTGCTCGGCGGCGCGATGATCACCGAGAAGACCTTCAGCCTCCAGGGCCTCGGCATGCTGGCGGTGAAGTCCGTGTTCACCAACGACCTGCCGATGCTGCTCGGCGTCATGGTGATCACCGCCTCCTTCGTGGTGCTCGCCAACATCGTCGTCGACGCGGTCTACGCGCTGATCGACCCGCGCATCCGGCTCGCCTGACCCGTCCGCCCCCGCCAGCTTCCCCCGCATCACCCCTCCTGGAGCGTCCCCGTGACGAGCACCGATTCGCAGCCCTTCCTGTCCATCAAGGACCTGAAGGTGCACTTCTCGACCGAGGACGGCACCGTCAAGGCCGTCGACGGCCTCTCCTTCGACCTCGCTCGCGGCAGGACGCTCGGCATCGTGGGCGAGTCGGGCTCCGGCAAGTCGGTCACCAACCTGTCCATCCTGGGGCTGCACAACCCGGACACCACCACGATCGAGGGCTCCATCGAGCTGGACGGCGACGAGCTGAACGGCGCGCCCGACCGCACGCTGGAGAAGCTCCGCGGCAACAAGATGGCGATGATCTTCCAGGACGCCCTGGCCTCGCTGTCGCCGTACCACACCATCGGGACCCAGATCGGCGAGGTCTACCGCAAGCACACCGGCGCCTCGAAGAAGGCGGCGCGGGAGCGGGCGATCGAGATGCTGCGCCGGGTCGGCATCCCGCAGCCGGACCGCCGGGTCGACAACTACCCGCACGAGTTCTCCGGCGGTATGCGCCAGCGCGCGATGATCGCCATGGCCCTGGTCTGCGACCCGAAGCTCCTGATCGCGGACGAGCCGACCACCGCGCTGGACGTCACCGTGCAGGCCCAGATCATGGACCTGCTCAAGGACCTCCAGCAGGAGTTCGGCACCTCGATCATCTTCATCACCCACGACCTGGGCGTCATCGCGGACATCGCCGACGACGTGCTGGTGATGTACGGCGGCCGCTGCGTGGAGCGGGGCCCGAAGGAGGAGGTGCTGCGCGCCCCGCAGCACCCCTACACCTGGGGTCTGCTCGGTTCCATGCCGAGCCTGGACGGCCCGGTCGACGTGCCGCTCAACCCCATCCCGGGTTCTCCGCCCTCGCTGCTGAACCCGCCCACCGGCTGCCGCTTCCACCCGCGCTGCGCCTTCGCGTCCGAGGTGGAGGGCAACCGGTGCGCCACCGAGCGCCCGCTGCTCCAGATCGAGGACGGCCGCGGCAACGCCTGCCACCTTTCCGACGGCCAGCGCCGTGAGTTCCTCGCCGACCTTGCCGCCAGCAAGGCCATCTGACGTACACGAGACGGGATTTCACCACCATGAGCGACACCACTCCCCTCCTGGACGTCTCCGGGCTGACCAAGCACTTCCCGATCAAGGGCGGCTTCCCGATCCGGCGCACCGTCGGCGCGGTGCAGGCCGTGGACGGGCTGGACTTCCAGGTCGCCGAGGGCGAGAGCCTGGGTCTGGTCGGCGAGTCCGGCTGCGGCAAGTCCACCACCGGCCGGCTGATCACCCGGCTGATGGAGCCGACCGCGGGCCGCATCGCGTACCGGGGCAAGGACATCACGCACGCCGGCCGCAAGGACCTCGCGCCGATCCGGTCCGAGATCCAGATGATCTTCCAGGACCCGTACGCCTCGCTGAACCCGCGGCACACGGTCGGCAAGATCATCGCCGGGCCGATGGAGATCAACGGCATCGAGCCGCCCGGCGGCCGCGAGAAGCGGGTGCGGGAGCTGCTGGAGATCGTCGGTCTCAACCCCGAGCACTTCAACCGCTTCCCGCACGAGTTCTCCGGCGGCCAGCGCCAGCGCATCGGCGTCGCCCGCGCGCTGGCCCTGAACCCGAAGCTGATCGTGGCCGACGAGCCGGTCTCCGCGCTGGACGTCTCCATCCAGGCCCAGGTCGTCAACCTGCTCCAGAAGGTGCAGCGCGAACTCGGCATCGCCTTCGTGTTCATCGCCCACGACCTCGCCATCGTGCGGCACTTCTCGCAGCGCGTCGCGGTGATGTACCTCGGCAAGATCGTGGAGATCGGCGACCGCGACGACCTCTACAACAACCCGCGCCACCCCTACACCCGCGCCCTGCTCTCCGCCGTCCCGGAGGCCACGGTGGACGAGACCCCGCGCGAGCGCATCCGCCTGGTCGGGGACGTGCCCTCGCCCATCGACCCGCCGTCGGGCTGCCGCTTCCGCACCCGTTGCTGGAAGGCGACGGAGAAGTGCGCGACCGAGGCCCCGCCGCTCGCGCAGGCCGAGGGCAACAAGGCCGGCCACCTCACGGCCTGCCACTATCCGGAGACGCAGGAGATCATCCCGGTCACCGGCCTCTCCAAGACCCCCCAGGAAGCGGTCTGACACACCTCTGGAGGCCCGCGTCCACCCGGACGCGGGCCTTTTCACGTCCTGGCCGGAACCTTTCCCCGGCGCCGACGGGCGCACCGACGGCCGTGTGAGACTGCCACGGTGGCGACCCACCCGTTCAACGACCTCTCGATCGCCGCCCATTACGACACCCTCAACCCCTGGGGTCCGGGCGACGACTTCCACCTCGGCCTGATCCGCGCGGCGGACTCGGTGCTGGACATCGGCTGCGGCACCGGCCAGTTGCTCCGCCGGGCCCGCGCCGAGGGGCACCCCGGACGGCTGACCGGACTCGACCCGGCCGCCGCGATGCTGGTGCGTGCCCGGGAAGGCGCCCCGGACGTCGAGTGGGTCCTCGGGGACACCCGGAGCCGCCCGTGGAAAGGCGAGTTCGCGCTCGCGGTGATGACCGGGCACGCCTTCCAGCAGTTGGTCCGGGACGAGGACGTACGGCAGTGCCTGGGCGCGGTGCGGGAGGCGCTGGCGGAGGGCGGCCGCTTCGTCTTCGAGACCCGCAACCCCGAGGTCCGCCCGTGGGAGCGCTGGACCCCGGACCGGGTGCGCACCATCACCGGCCCCGACGGCGCCGAGATCCGGGTCCACCACGAGGTGACGCACGGCCCGGCGGGCGGTCTCGTCGGCTTCACCGAGACCTACACGTGCGAGAGTTGGCCGGCCCCGAGAGTCGGCCGCAACACCCTCCGCTTCCTCGGCCCCGGCGAGCTGGACCGCTTCCTCGCCGAGGCCGGGCTGCGTACGGTGGCCCGCTACGGCGACTGGGACCGGAGTCCGCTGGGCCCGGCCTCGCCGGAGATCATCACCATTGCCGAAGGGGCACGCTAGGGGGAGACACCCCTAGTCCTTGGAGGTGCCCTCCTCCAGCGCCGCCAGCGCCGGGTCCAGGATGATGTCCTCCTCGCGGGCCTCGGTCGTCGGCTCCTCCGGGAAGTGGCAGGCCGTCAGGTGCCCGGACCGGTTCCCGGAGAGCTGGACCAGCGGCGGCTCCTCGGTCGCGCACTTGTCCTGCGCCTTCCAGCACCGGGTGCGGAAGCGGCAGCCCGAGGGCGGGTCGATCGGGGACGGCACGTCACCGGCCAGCCGGATGCGCTGGCGGGCCGGGGCCTGCTCGCCCGCCACGCTCACCTCGGGCACGGCGGAGAGCAGAGCGTGGGTGTAGGGATGCCGGGGGCGGGTGTAGATGGAGTCCCGGTCGCCCACCTCGATGATCTTGCCGAGGTACATCACCGCGACGCGCTGCGAGAAGTGCCGCACGATCGCCAGGTCGTGCGCGATGAACAGGAACGCGATGCCGAGTTCCCGCTGCACCTTCTGCAGCAGGTTCACCACCTGGGCCTGGATCGACACGTCCAGCGCGGACACCGGCTCGTCGGCCACGATCAGCTTGGGCTCCAGCGCGAGCGCCCGCGCCACGCCGATGCGCTGCCGCTGGCCGCCGGAGAACTCGTGCGGGAAGCGATTGAAGTGCTCGGGGTTGAGACCGACGATCTCCAGCAGCTCCCGCACCCGCTTCTCGCGGCCGCCGGGCGGTTCGATGCCGTTGATCTCCATCGGCCCGGCGATGATCTTGCCGACCGTCTGGCGGGGGTTGAGGGAGGAGTACGGGTCCTGGAAGATCATCTGGATCTCGGACCGGATCGGCGCCAGCTCCCGGCGCGAGGCCCGGCTGATGTCCTTGCCCCGGTACGAGATCGTGCCCGCCGTCGGCTCCATCAGCCGGGTGATCAGCCGGCCCGTGGTCGACTTGCCGCAGCCCGACTCACCGACCAGCCCGAAGCTCTCGCCCACCCGCACCGACAGGTCGATGCCGTCCACCGCCTGGACCGCGCCGATGGTCCGCCGGACGGGGAAGCCTCCCTTGACCGGGAAGTGCTTGGTCAGCCCGGAGACCTCCAGCAGCGGTTCGCCCCCGGCGTCGGCGCCCTCGTCCCGCGGAGCGGGCAGGAGCAGGTCCTTGGTCATGACGGTTCTCCTTTTGCGCCCTAGCCCAGCCGGGGCTTGATCTCGTCCACGAAGATGTCCCGCTTCTGCGCCGGGGTCAGATGGCACGCCGACTCCCCCGCGCCGAGCAGCGGGCGCTCGGTCACGCACCGGTTGCCCTCGACCCGGTCCTGGAAGGGGCAGCGGGGGTGGAAGCGGCAGCCGGAGGGCGGGTTGAGCAGAGAGGGCGGGGAGCCCGGAATGGGGGTGAGCGCGATCGACGGGTCGGAGTCGAGCCGCGGCATCGAGTTCAACAGACCCCAGGTGTAGGGGTGTTCGGGCGCGTGCAGGACGGAGTCGACCGAGCCGCGCTCCACCGCGCCGCCCGCGTACATCACCATGATGTCGTCGGCCATGTCCGCGATCACCCCGAGGTCGTGGGTGATGAAGATGATGCCCGAGCCGAACTCCTGCTGGAGGTCCTTGAGCAGGTCGAGGATCTGCGCCTGGACCGTCACGTCGAGCGCGGTGGTCGGCTCGTCCGCGATCAGCAGGTCGGGGTCGCAGACCAGGGCCATGGCGATCATCGCGCGCTGGCGCATGCCGCCGGAGAACTGGTGCGGGTAATCCCCGGCCCGCGCCTTGGGATTGGGGATGCCGACCTTGCCCAGCATCTCCACCGCGCGGTTCCACGCCTCCTTCTTGGAGGCGCCGGTGTGCTTCATGTACGGCTCGGCGATCTGCCGGCCGACCGTGTAGTAGGGGGAGAGCGCGGTCAGCGGGTCCTGGAAGATCATGGCGACCTTGTTGCCGCGCAGCTTCTCCATCTCCGACTCGCGGGCGGTCGTCAACTCCTGGCCGTCCAGCAGGATCTCGCCCTCGACGGTGGTGAACATCGGGTTGTGCAGGCCGAGGACGGTCAGGTTGGTGACCGACTTGCCCGAGCCCGACTCCCCCACGATGCCGAGCGTTCTGCCCCGCTCCAGGTCGAAGGAGAGCCCGTCCACGGCCCGTACGATGCCGTCCTCGGTCTTGAAGCTGACGTGCAGGTCGCGCACGGACAGCAGCGGACCGTCGCCCGCCGGGGCCGGAACACCGGCCTCCTTGGTCAAAGTGGTCACGACAGTGCTCCTAGGACAGCCGCACGCGCGGGTCGATGAAGGCGTACGCGGCGTCGACGATGATGTTGAAGAGCAGGATCATGGCGGCGGCGAACAGCATCACGCCCAGCAGCAGCGGCAGGTCGCTGAAGTACACGGACTGCACGGACAGTTGGCCGAGGCCTGGCAGACCGAAGGTCCACTCGGTGATGATGGCGCCGCCGAGCAGCGAGCCGAGGTCGATGCCGAAGATGGTGACGATCGGGATCAGCGAGCCGCGCCAGGCGTACCGGAAGAACACGTACCGCCGGGACATGCCCTTGGCGCGGGCGGTGCGGACGTGGTCCTCCTGGAGCTGCTCGATCATCGAGGAGCGCGCCATACGGGTGTACTGCGCCGCGAAGATGGTGGAGAGGATCACCCAGGGGATGAGCAGTCCCGCGAACCAGTCCAGCGGGTTCGCGGTGAAGTCGTGGTAGTCGGGCTTGTCGAACCAGTGGGTCTGGTAGACGAGCAGCGCCAGGGCCAGCGGGCCGAGGAAGTAGATCTGCATCCCGGAGATGACCATCGCGCCGGCCGTCGCCACCTTGTCGACCACGGTGCCGCGCCGCCAGGCGGCCACCAGACCGGCGCCGATGCCGATGACGAGGAAGAACACCGCGCTGCCGATGGTCAGCGAGACGGTGGTGGGCAGCCGGTCGATCAGCGTGCCCCAGACCGGCTCGTTGGAGTGGTACGAGTAGCCGAAGCAGGGTGCCGGGCACGGCCCCTGGGCGAAGCTGTCGCTTCCCATGACCAGGTTGTGCAGGAAGATCAGGTACTGCTCCGGGATGGACTTGTCGAGGCCGAGCACATGGTGGATGTTCGCGATGGCGTCGGCGTTGCAGGTCTTGCCGCACATCAGCAGCGCCGGGTCGCGGGGCACCCCGAAGAACAGGACGAATGTGACCATGCTCAGCAGGAAGAGGATGACGACGGCACCGAGGGTCCGGCGGACGAGGAAGCGCAGCATGACAGGGGCAGCTCTCTGACGTCGGCGGTCCGGGGCCCGGCGTCCGGCGCACCCTTACGGGGTGCGCCGGACGCCGGGCGCGGGGCGGTTACTTGATGAAGAGGCGACGCGGGTCGACGCCGCTGAGCACGTCGTCGTAGACGAGTCCGCCGACCTTGGAACCGGCGATCTGGGTCTGCTTGTAGTACGCGGTCGGGACGACGTTGATGACGTCCTTCACGATGTGCTGGTCCAGCTTCTCCCACTCGGACGCGGCCTTGGCCGGGTCGGTGATCTTGCTGATCCGGTCGATCTCGCTGTTGATCTGCGGGTCGTTGATCTGCGAGTAGTTCTGCGCGCCGTCGGCGATCACGCGGCCGTCGTACAGCGGCGGGATCACGGTCGAGGCGGACGGCCAGTCGGCACCCCACGCGGTGTGGAAGATGTCGTAGTTGTTGTTCAGCTTGGAGACCTGGTCGTAGAACGTCTCGGCCGGGATCTCCTGGCGCTGGACGTTGAAGCCGGCCTTCTTCAGGCCCGCCGCCATGGCGGTGGAGTACTGCTGGCCCTCGGGGGTGTTGATGTAGCCGAAGGTCAGCTTCATGTTGAGCTTGCCGGCCTTCTTCAGCAGCTCCTTGGCCTTGGCCGCGTCACCGGCGGGCTTCTTCTTCTTGCCCCACGGGTCGAAGGCGGCGTCGTAGCCGGAGACGGTCGGGGAGATCAGACCGCCCGCGACCTCCATCGCGTCGGTGCCGCCGTAGGCACGGACGAACGGGGTGACCGGCAGGGCGTAGGCGATCGCCTCGCGGACCGTCTTGTCCTGCATGGGCTTGTGGCTCATGTTGATGTTCATCTGGCCGACGAACGACTGGTAGCCCGAGACCGTACGGGGCTTCAGCTTCGCGTTCCGGAGCACCGAGGACAAGTTGCCCGCGTCGACCTGGTTGTTGAAGCTGATGCCGGCCTGGTCGGCGCCGCTGTCGGCGAGCAGCGCCTTGGTGGACGCCTCGTACTGCTGGTTGAAGCTGAAGTTGAACCGGTCGATGTACTGGTGCCGGATCGGGTCCGTCTTCGGGTCCCAGTTGGTGTTCTTCACCAGCACCATGGACTTGCCGGACTTGAACGACTGGATCTTGTACGGGCCGCTCACCACGGGCGCCTTGTCGTAGCGCTCCTTGGTGTCGCCCTTCTGCGAGACGACTCCGTAGCCGGCCATGGCCAGGGCGTACGGCAGGTCGGGGCGGGCCGTCTTGAAGTGGAAGACGATCGTCTTGTCGTCCGGCGTCGACAGCACCGAGTCGGGCAGGTGCTTGCCCTTGTAGGGGCCGTCCTTGAGCAGCTTGCGGTAGGTCGCGCCCGGCGAGTCGGCGAGCCACTGCTGGAGGAAGGTCGGGCCCTGGTTGATGAAGGGCGCGAAGAGCCGCTCGACGGTGTGCCGGACGTCCTTGGACGTGATCGGCGTGCCGTCCTGGAACTTGATGCCGTCCTTGAGCGTGTACTTCCAGGTCTTGCCGCCGTCGGTGGTGGTGCCCGAGTCGGTGGCGAGGTCGCCGACGACCTCGTGCTTGCTGCCGTCGTTGCTGGTCGCCTTGTACCCGGTGAGACCGCGGTGCAGCAGGGTGGCGAGCGAGCCCTCGTCGGCCACGTAGATCTGTGCCGGGTCGAGGTGCGCGTAGCTGTCGCGCTGGAGGACCTCCAGGGTGCCGCCGGACTTGGCGCCGGGCACCTCGGCCGCCGGTCCGGTGGACGCCTTCTCGTCACCGAACTTGATCAGCGCCTGCTGGCGCTGGGCGTTCTGCTGCTGCTTCTTGTCGTCGCCGCCACTGTCGCTGCCGCCCTTGCTGCAACCGGTGAGCACAAGCGCTCCGGCCGCGAGCACGGAGAGTGCGCCGTATGTGTGGCGTCCGCCCCTACTCATCACGAGGTTCCCACCCATCTCTGTGTCACCAGTGCGTTCCTGTGTCACCAGTGCGAAAGAAACTGCTGGTAGTGCTGTACGAGGTGCTGTGGTGCTGTGAAGTGACCGGTCAGCGTGCGGTCTTGGGGTCGAACGCGTCCCTGACCGAATCCCCGAGCAGGTTGAACGCCACGATGAAGATGATCATCGAGATGCCCGGGAAGAACATGTAGGTGATGTCGTTCTGCATCACCAGTTCCGTGGACGCCTTGGAGAACATCTGTCCCCAGTCCGGCGTCGGTTCGACGATGCCCACACCCAGGAAGGAGAGTCCGGCCTCCGCGGTGACGAAGGAGGGCAGCAGGTAAGTGGCCTGCACCAGCAGCGGGGTGACCACGTTCGGCAGGATCTCCTTGCGGATGATCCGCCATGAGGAGGCCCCGCTGACCCGGGCCGCCTCGATGAACTCCCGTTCCCGCAGGGCGAGCGAGGTGCCGCGCAGGATGCGGGCGAGGCTCATCCAGCCGAGGAACCACTGGACGATGATCAGCGCCAGCACCCGGACGTAGGTGGGGGTCTCGTCGCGGGGGCTGACGAACAGCGAGACGACGACCGGCATGCTGGCGATGAAGAACAACTGCGCCGGGAAGGCGAGCAGGAAGTCGATGACCCGGCCGATGGCGAAGTCGGTGCGCCCGCCCAGGTATCCGGCCGCGACCCCGAGCAGGATGCCGGTGAGGACGACGGTGACGGTGACCGCGAGCGAGATCATCAGCGAGGTGCGGATGCCGAACAGGAGCTTGGTGAAGACGTCGTAGCCGTTGCCGGGTTCGAGGCCGAACCAGAACTCGCCGCTGATACCGCCGTTGGGCTGCATCGGCACACCCGCACTGTCGAACAGCTCGGGACGCTCGTCCGCGTACACCGTGTACGGGTCCTTGCCGTACAGCTTGGATATCAGCGGGGCGAGCAACCCGATCGCGAAGAAAAAGATCACGACACAGGCCGAGATAACGCCGGTGCGGTCGCGCTTGAAGCGCATCCACATCAGCTGGCCGGGAGAACGGCCTTCGAGCTGGACGGTCTCGGCCTTCGCCGACGGCCCTGGTTCGCCGTCGACGACGACCGAAGTCCCGCCGCCCTCGATGTCGATAGGACTTGTCACGGTTCGTCCGTTTCGCAGATATGAGTGCGGGAGGTTCCGGGATTGCTGGACAGCGCGCGAACTCGCAGTCGGACGCGCGTAGTTCTAGGGCCGGATCACACCGCTGGAAGCGACGAACAGCTCCCCCTTGACCCGAGCGGTACGCGGCTAACTATCTGACATGAGCCAAGTGGCGACCACTGTCTTTAAATCTCAATTCAGTCACAGCTGACGGGTAGAACTTCCAAAAACCGGACAAACAGTTCCCCTACTGAAGGGCGCGAAACGGACGTGTTACATGGCTATCGGTCCGGGATCTCCGCGTTCCGGACACCGGACGGCCCGGCGGCCGGGAAAATCCGGTTGCGAAAAAAGCCCGGCCGCCCCCGAGATGGGGACGGCCGGGCTCAACCACTCGGCGTTCACGCCGAGTTGTTCATACGTCAGTTGTGCTTGGCACGGCTCGCGGTGCGGCCGCGCTCCTTCTGGTCGAGGACGACCTTGCGGATGCGAACCGCCTCCGGGGTCACCTCGACGCACTCGTCGTCGCGGCAGAACTCCAGCGACTGCTCCAGGGAGAGCTTGCGCGGCGGGACGATCGCCTCGAACGAGTCGGCCGACGAAGACCGCATGTTCGTGAGCTTCTTCTCCTTGGTGATGTTCACGTCCATGTCGTCGGAGCGCGAGTTCTCGCCGACGATCATGCCCTCGTACACCTCGGTGCCGGGCTCGGTGAACAGCACGCCGCGCTCCTGGAGGTTCGTCATCGCGAACGCGGTGACGGCGCCGGCGCGGTCGGCGACGAGCGAACCGTTGTTGCGGGTCGTCAGGGTGCCGAACCACGGCTCGTGGCCCTCGTGGATGGAGTGGGCGATGCCCGTGCCGCGCGTACCGGTCAGGAACTCCGTACGGAAGCCGATGAGGCCGCGGGACGGGACGACGAACTCCAGGCGGACCCAGCCGGAGCCGTGGTTCGACATGTTGTCCATCCGGCCCTTGCGGACGCCCATGAGCTGCGTGACCGCGCCCATGTGCTCCTCGGGGACGTCGATCGTCATGCGCTCGACCGGCTCGTGCACCTTGCCGTCGATGACCTGGGTGACGACCTGCGGCTTGCCGATGGTCAGCTCGAAGCCCTCACGGCGCATCTGCTCGACCAGGATGGCGAGCGCCAGCTCACCACGGCCCTGGACCTCCCAGGCGTCCGGGCGCTCGGTGTCGAGCACGCGGAGGGAGACGTTACCGATCAGCTCGCGGTCGAGGCGGTCCTTGACCTGGCGGGCGGTGACCTTGCGGTCCTTGACCGCGGACTTGGCGTCCGCGCCCTTGCCGGTGCCACCGCGGCCGACCAGCGGCGAGGTGTTCGTACCGATGGTCATGGAGATCGCGGGCTCGTCCACCGTGATCAGCGGGAGCGCGACGGGGTTCTCCGGGTCGGCGAGGGTCTCACCGATCATGATGTCCGGGATACCGGCGACGGCGCAGATGTCACCGGGGCCCGCCACCTCGGCCGGCTTGCGGGTGAGCGCCTCGGTCATCATCAGCTCGGTGATGCGCACGTTCGACACCGTGCCGTCGCGCTTGATCCACGCCACGGTCTGGCCCTTGCGCAGCTCGCCCTGCTCGACACGGAGCAGCGCGATACGGCCGAGGAAGTTGTCGGCGTCGAGGTTGGTGACGTGGGCCTGGAGCGGCGCGTCCTCCTCGTACGTCGGGGCCGGGACGTGCTCCAGGATCGTGGAGAAGAACGGCTCCAGGCTGGTGGAGTCCGCCGGGACCGTGCCGTTCTCCGGCTTGGTCAGCGAGGCGATGCCGTCACGGCCGCAGGCGTAGACGATCGGGAACTCGATCTGCTCCTCATCCGCGTCCAGGTCGAGGAAGAGGTCGTACGTCTCGTTGACGACCTCGTCGATGCGCGAGTCCGGGCGGTCCGTCTTGTTGATGCACAGGATGACGGGGAGCCGCTGCTGGAGCGCCTTGCGCAGCACGAAGCGGGTCTGCGGCAGCGGACCCTCGGAGGCGTCGACGAGCAGGACGACACCGTCGACCATCGACAGACCGCGCTCGACCTCGCCACCGAAGTCGGCGTGGCCAGGGGTGTCGATGATGTTGATGGTGATCGGCTCGCCGCCGTCCTTGGGGTGATACTTCACCGCCGTGTTCTTGGCGAGGATCGTGATGCCCTTCTCACGCTCCAGGTCGTTCGAGTCCATCATGCGGTCGTCGACGGAGTCGAGCTGGTGGGCGGCAAACGCGCCGGCCTGCTTCAGCATGCCGTCGACGATGGTGGTCTTGCCATGGTCGACGTGGGCGACGATGGCGACGTTACGGATGTCGTGGCGCGTGGCCATATTGCGGCGTACTCCCGGAGTGTGCGGACTGCCCTGCGCGGGATTCTCTTGCGCGGGACCTGCCGGGCTGGACACGCCACGGCCTCACCCCATGGTACGTGGCCCTGCGGGGGACGGCCTCCGCAGGGCCACGGGGCCCGGTTCCGGGTCAGTTCCCGGTCGGGCTGGGCGAGACCTTCGCACCCTTCTTCAGGAAGCCCATGTCCTCGTAGACCGGCGCCTGGAAGCCGAAGGCGCCCATGTTGACCAGGGTCTTCCGTACGCCGACGAGCTGGGGGCGCTGGTAGAGCGGGATGGAGCCGGCCGCCGCCCAGATGCGGGCGTCGGCCTTGCGGATGAGGTCGCGGGACTCCTCCTCGTCCAGCGTCGAGGCGGCCTGGTCGAAGAGCTGGTCCACCTGGTCGGTGCCGACGCGGGTGTAGTTCTGCTCGACGTTCACCGAGCCGTCGGCGGCGGGCGCGGGCTTGGCGAAGATCGGGCGCGCGTCGGTGGCCGGGAAGGCGGAGGCGGGCCAGGAGTACAGGGCGAGGTCGAAGTCGCCGGCCGCGATGTGATCCTTGAAGTAGCTCTCGTCCGGGACCTTGATGATGGTGGTCCGGATGCCGACCTTCTCCAGCATCGCGGAGATCCGCCCGGCGACGGTGTTCAGGGTCTCCGAGCCCGCGCCGGTGGGGAGCACGAAGCGGAGGTTGAGCGCCTGGCCGTCCTTGGCGAGCGGGCCGTTGACCGCGCCCGCCGGGGCGGCCGTGCCCTTGGGGGCGTAGGCACCGGGGGCACCGGCCTGGCCGGTGTACTGCTTGCCGTCCTGGGCGAGGCGGCGGCCGCTGCCGTCGCCGTGCTCGTTCTTGCCGTCGGTGTTCTTGCCGTCGGTGTTCTTGCCGTCGGTGTTCTTGTCGTCCTCGCCGACGATGTACTCGCCGTCCTTGCCGCCCTCGGACTGGTCGTCGTCGTCCTTGGTGCTGCTCTCCGGTCCGGCGGCCTTCCCGGCCTTCTTCTCCGCCTTGACCGGGCCGCCCGGTACCCACCCGGCGTCCGAGAGCAGGGCCTGCGCCTCCTTGGTGTCCTGGCCGCCGAGGGCGTCGCTGTTGTCGGCGTAGGCGGGCTGGCCCTCCAGCGCCAGGTGGCTGCCCACCGGCTCGGCGGGCAGGCCGAGCGGGGTCAGCACCAGCTTGGCCAGCTCCTTGCGGTCCAGCGCGCGGGCCACCGCCCGGCGTACCCGCTCGTCCGCGAGCACACCCCCGGCGCCGTTCAGGGCGAGCTGGGTGTAGGCGGGCTCCAGGGACTTGCGCACCTCGTAGGAGCGGAGCCCGGCCTGCTCCTCCAGGTAGCGGGTGATGGCCTTGCGCAGCTTCTTCCGGCCCGCGTGCTCGACCTTCTCCGCCTCCAGGCCGTGGGCGAGCGCCCAGGAGCGGAGCTTCTTGGCGGAGGTCTTGCCGCCGCCCGCGAGCGGGCTGCCGGTCCCGGTGCCTCCGGCGGCGCCACTGATCCGCCCGGCCGTGGCGGCGTCCACGTCGGCGACGTCGACCTTGCCGTCGGCCAGCGCGGTGGTCCGCTTGTCGCGCGGGACGGTGTGCAGCACGATCTGGTCGAGCTTGGCGGGCTGCCCCCACCAGCGCGGGTTGCGGGTGAGGACGACGTCCTTGCCGGCGGTGTCGACCTTGTCCACCCGGAAGGGGCCCGCGCTGGTCTTCAGCTTGCGCCGGGCGCCGTCGTTGAAGGCGTCCGGGGTGCCCATGACGTCCTTCGGGTACAGCGGGGAGAACAGCGACTTCCAGTCGGCGTACGGGCGGGAGAAGGTGACCCGGACCTGGAGGTCGCTGGCGCCGCGCTCGATCTTGGAGATGCGGTCGTACCCGGCGTTGCGGGCGGTCCAGTAGGCGCTGTCCTTGCCGGACAGGGCGCGCCACTGGGTGACGAAGTCGGCGGCGCCGATCTCGCGGCCGTCGCTCCACACGGCCTGCTGGTTCAGCTTGTACAGCACGACCTGGCGTGGCTCGGTCTCGATGACCTTGGCGGACTCCAGGTAGGCGGGGTTCACCGCCGGGCGGCCGTTCACGTCGAGCTGGAACATCGAGGGAAGGGTGGCCTGGGCGACCCGGGTGGTGCCCGCGTCCGCGTCGGCCTGGTAGGCGTTGAGCGTCTCCGGCAGCGCGTCCACGGCCCACTTCACGGTGCCGCCCTCGGCGACCTTGTCGCGGGTGACGTGGGCGATGTCCGGTCCGGCCAGCGGGTGGCCGGCCTTCTCGTCCGAGCCGCAGCCGGCGAGGAGGGGCACCGCGAGGGCGCCCGCGGTGAGGAAGGCGGTCGCGCGCAGGACCGCGCGTGAGCCGACGCCGTCGTGGGACATCTCTGCTACCTCCGGAAGGCCGCGGGCGTTTTGATCACTTTTGGCGGTATATGGAGCTGATCAGATCTATGCACCCACTGAAAGCGACCGCACCGGGGGAAACGGGGCGACACGGCCGCGCCGCGCGGCAACCCCACCCGTGCGGCGCAACCCCGCCCGCTCGCGGGGCCGCGAACCCGCCCATACGCTCCCAAAGTGACGTCCTCCCTGGTCCGGGGCCGCCCCCGGCACGCCACGGCGCACATACGCGTGCGGGTCGCGCACGCGCTCGTCGGCGCGGTCGCCGGGGCGGGCTGGCTGGCCCTCCCGGTACTCGCGGCGCAGGAACCGGGGACCGCGTCCCCTCCCCGCACGGCCCCCGCCGCTCCCGCCGCTCCCGGCGCTCCTCGGGACGACGAGTCCTCCGCCGTCGACCTGATCCTCCCGGTCGCCGTGCTCGGCACCGCCGTGGTGGTGGCGGCGTACAGCTACGTACGCCGTGGCCGCCGCGCGTCCGAAGTCGCCTCCTCGGCACCGGCCGTCCGCACCCCGGCCGAGTCCGGCCGCCGGGCCCGCGCGGCCCTGGTCGAGGCGGACGACAGCGTGCGGGCGAGCGAGGAGGAGCTACCCTTCGCGGCCGCGCTCCTGGACGAGCGCACCCTCGCCCCCTTCCGCGACGCGGTCCACACCGCCCGCACGGAACTCTCCGCGGCCTTCGCCCTGTGGCACCGGTACGAGGAGGGCGAGCCCCGCGATCCCGGCGACCGCGGGCAGACCCTGGCCGGGGTCGCCGGCCGGTGTGCGGAGGCGGGACGCGTGC
>NZ_WWKH01000871.1:0-565 GCF_009865595.1 Streptomyces sp. SID1328
GGGGTGCGGGCGCGGGGCCGGGGCCACGGACACGGAGGGACACGGTGGGGTGGATGCTGGCCGGCGCCAGGCCCGGACCACGGAGACGGGGGGGACGCCACAGGACGGGACGCCGGCCGGGGCCAGGCCTCGGACCACGGACACCGTGAGCCTCGAATGGAGGCCAAGCCAAGCGCTGGAGTACGGCCGGGCAATCCCTGGGGCGAACTTGCGGAGGCGGGGCGGCGCAGCTGGCCACAGGGAAACCCCGTCGCGCCAGGGGTGCCGGACGCCCCACTCGCACATGGCCGGGCTCCTGCCGAGCCCCAGAACAGAGCCCTCCCCCACGGTGGCCCCCGCAAGCCGACCCCGCCTGGGCAAACCCGTTCCTGATCACCCTCGAAGACCTGCTAGGGTTCTACCCGTCGCCGCAAGCGCCCAGCGCAACGCCCGACACGCCCCCGTAGCTCAGGGGATAGAGCAACGGCCTCCGGAGCCGTGTGCGCAGGTTCGAATCCTGCCGGGGGCACCTTGGATTAGGTGCCCAAAGACCCCGTCACCAGCGGAAACGCTGAGGCCGGGGTCT
>NZ_WWKH01000872.1:0-485 GCF_009865595.1 Streptomyces sp. SID1328
CGGGGCCGGGGCGCCGTGTCCGCCCGCGCCGCCTCCGCCGAAGCCGGGGGCGCCTCCCGCGGGCGGGGGAGCCGAGCCGCCGCCGGAGGGGTCGATGACCGCCTCGATCTTCCACTGGACGTTGAACTGCTCGGCCAGCGCCTGCCGCAGAACGTCCTCGCTGCCACTGGCGGAGAAGTTGTCGCGGGCGCCGGCGCTGGCGAAGCCGAGCTGGAGGGTGGTGCCGTCGAAGCCGGTCACCTGGGCGTTCTGGCTGAGCAGAATCCAGGTGAAGCGGCGACGGTTCTTGACGGCCTCCAGGATGTTCGGCCAGAGCGTGCGGGGGTCGAGCCCGCCGGAAGGGGCGGGCGCGGGGGTCACGGGCTGCTGGGGCTGGGGACGGCTCGGGGCCTGCGGCCGGCTCGGCGGGGTCTGCTGCTGCGGCTGGCTGGGGCCCTGGCCTGCCGGGGTGGCGGTGGGCCACGCGCCGGAGCGCCGGCCGCCGC
>NZ_WWKH01000873.1:0-25977 GCF_009865595.1 Streptomyces sp. SID1328
GTCCCACCGGATTCCGCACCGCCGCACGAGCGGCAGCCGGCCCCCCACCGGGCGGCACAGGACTCCCGACCGGGGCCACCGCGCCGGGGTGCGCCTCGGGCCCGGGCACGTACTGCATGGCCGGCGCACCCGTACCCGCCGAGAAGTTCACGCCCCGCTCGATGCGGTCGAGCCGGGCCATGACGGACCGCTCGTCGCCGTAAGCGGCGGGAAGCATCACGCGCGCGCAGATGAGTTCGAGCTGGAGACGGGGCGAGTTGGCGCCGCGCATCTCGGTGAGGCCCTCGTTGACGAGGTCGGCGGCGCGGCTCAGCTCGGCGGCACCGAAGATCTCGGCCTGGGCCTGCATGCGCTCGAGCACGTCGGCAGGGGCGTCGATGAGCCCCTTGTCGGCGGCGTCGGGCACGGCGGCCAGGATCACCAGGTCGCGCAGCCGCTCCAGCAGGTCGGCGACGAAGCGACGGGGGTCGTTGCCACCCTCGATGACATGGTCCACGACCTCGAAGGCCGCGGCCCCGTCCCCCGTGGCGAAGGCTTCGACGACGGAGTCGAGGAGGGACCCGTCGGTGTAACCGAGGAGGGAGGTGGCCATGGGGTAGGTCACACCGTCCGCACCGGCACCGGCGAGGAGCTGGTCCATGACGGACATGGAGTCACGTACGGACCCCTGGCCCGCGCGCACGACCAGCGGAAGCACACCCTCCGCGACCGGGATGTCCTCCTTCTGGCACACCTCGCCGAGGTACTCGCGCAGGGTGCCGGGCGGGACGAGCCGGAAGGGGTAGTGGTGCGTACGCGACCGGATGGTCCCGATGACCTTCTCGGGCTCGGTGGTGGCGAAGATGAACTTGAGGTGCTCCGGCGGCTCCTCGACGACCTTCAGCAGCGCGTTGAAGCCGGCCGACGTGACCATGTGGGCCTCGTCGATGATGTAGATCTTGTACCGGCTGCCGGCGGGCCCGAAGAACGCCTTCTCACGCAGCTCACGGGCGTCGTCCACACCACCGTGGGAGGCGGCGTCGATCTCGATGACGTCGATCGAACCGGGCCCGTTGCGCGCGAGGTCCCGGCAGGACTGGCACTCGCCGCAGGGGGTGGGGGTGGGACCCTGCTCACAGTTGAGACAACGGGCCAGGATGCGGGCACTGGTCGTCTTGCCGCAGCCGCGCGGCCCGCTGAACAGGTACGCGTGATTGACCCGGTTGTTCCGCAGCGCCTGCTGCAGCGGGTCGGTTACGTGCTCCTGCCCGATGACCTCGGCAAAGGTCTCCGGGCGGTAGCGGCGGTACAAGGCGAGAGACGACACGCATACGAGGTTATAGGCGCCCACCGACATCCGGACTCGACGCGGACTCCGCCGCAGGTCAGCGGCTTGGGCATCTCCTGGACGCCCGTACACCCGGCCGGGTCACCCGAACCGGCCGCGATCCCTCTGCCCCCGGAAACACAAGGGCCCCCCACGCACCCGCCAGAGCCAACCTACCCTTGCTGCCTTCCGGCCCTGGGGGAGTTCAGTCAGATAGCGCCGCGTGAGGGGCTGCGCAAAGAGTACCTGATCCGGGGGCGGGGGGACGAGTTCGCGACCACTCCTTCCGGTCATGTAATGTCTCCCTCGGAGGATTCGCCTAGAGGCCTAGGGCGCACGCTTGGAAAGCGTGTTGGGGGCAACCCCTCACGAGTTCGAATCTCGTATCCTCCGCCAGTGCCTCACCGGGCACGAAGTCGAAGGGCCCCCTGGAAACAGGGGGCCCTTCGACGTTGTCCTCAGACCTCGTTGTCCTGGTTTTTGTCCACAGCGGGTGTTCCCGGCGGGCCCCAGATGGCTTCGGCAATCTTCCGGGCCACGTCCTTGAGCATGGCGTCCGGCACGTGGAGGTACCGCGCCCGCATGCTCGCGGACGTGCCCGGCTCCCACCCCATGATCTGATCGATGACGCGGGCCGGGACTCCGAGCAGCATGAGCACGGTGGCGGCTGTGTGCCGAGCATCGTGCAGCCGCCCGTTGCGAACCCCGGCGTCTTCCAGCAGCCGCTTCCAGTCGTGGTAGTCCGTGTTCGGGCTCAGCGGGCCGCCGAGCGGCTTGGTGAACACGTAGTCCGACTCGGTCCACAGGTTGCCGGCCGTCTTGCGCTCGCATTCTTGCGTCTCGCGGTGGGCACGGAGCATGGCAACCAGCGGGCCCGGTAGGGGCACGGCGCGGCGGCCGGCTCGGGACTTGGTGTTCTTGGTCTCGCGCCGGATCTGCACCTTGCCGGGGCAGTACCCCGCCTTCCGGCCGCACGGCGAGGCTTCCGGGCATCCGTGCTCATACCGGGGGCGCAGGCGGTTCCGGCGGAGCTTCAGGTACTCGTTGTCCAGGTCGACGTCAGACCAGCGCAGTCCGAGCGTCTCGCCCTGCCGCAGTCCGAGCGCCAGTGCCAGCATCCAGCGGGCACTGTTCCGGCGCTTGTTGGCTTCGAGTAACAAGCACTGAACCTCTTCGACGGAGTAGGGCTCAACCTCTGATTCGTCCTCTTCCATCCGTGGCGGCTTCGCCAGCGCAGCGGCGTTCTTCGCCGCGTAGCCGCGCCGTACCGCCTCCCCCAGCGCGGTCCGGGCGGTGCGGTGGGCCTGGTGAGCCGTACCGGCCCTGCGCTGCCCGTTCGCCTGCATGCGTCGATACAGGCTCTCCAGGTGTTCAGGCTGCAAGCGGTCAAGGCGGTGCCTGCCGACCCCGGGCACGAGGTGGACGCGAACGGCTACCTCGTAGCCGTCGTATGTGTTCTCGCTAACGGTCGGCTTGGCAATGTTCTCGACCCAGTGTTGAAGCCACTTCGCGACCGTCCACGCCTTGCCCGGCTGTTGCGCGGAACCCCCGTCGCGCTGCTTCTCCAGCTTCTTGACCTCTTCAACCAGGTCTTCACGCGTCTTGCGCGTCAGGTGTCGCCGGTAAGGCTCCCCGTTGTCCTTGTATCCCATCGGGACGCGGGCGTGCCAACGGCCGTCCGCTCCAAAGTAGATCGCGGATTCGCCGTTGGCGCGGCGGGTGCCCTTCTTCTTCTCTGCCACAGGCAGACTCCTGTTTTCGAGTGGCGGGATGGAGACCGGGGCGGAGGCCCTGTCTGGAGGGCCTCCGCCCCGGCGTCGTCATGCGGCGCGTTGGGTGGTGCGGAGACGGGTGACGTAGGCGGCCGGCGCGTCGGCGGGGACGCGACGGAGTCCGCCGATGGTCAAGGACTCCAGTTCTCCGGTGCGGATGAGGGCGAAGCAGGTGGTGCGGCCGATACGGAGGCAGCGGGCAGCCTCTTCGACGGTCAGCAGGACGGGGGCCGGGTCGGCGGCCTCAGCGAGCGGTGCGGTGTCCACGGCGGCAATGCTCATGGAACGGTCTCCTCTGGGGACTTTCCGTCAGGGGAAGGTGGCGGTGTCTGGATCGGGAGTTCGCGTGTGTCCGAGGTGGGGATTTCTGCGTCACCCGCGTCACCTGCGTCATTCGCAGCTCTGATCTGCGGTTTTCGGGTGACGCAGGATTCTGAGGGTGTGTCATCGGTGACGCAGGCGTGCATCACCGGGTGACGCGGGTGACGCGGGGTGACGCAGGATTCGGGCGTCTGCGTCACCGCTCTTTCGGCAGGCCAGGCGCCGTTTTCGGGGTGTGGGTGACGCAGGTGACGCAGCGTCTTCCTACTTCGGACAGAGAGGGGGTGGTGTCTGTTGTGGTGCGCGGCTCAGAGCGTGAAGAAGGGGCCGCTTCGCGGCGCGACCGTCGCAGGGCGGCGCTGCCGCCGAACAGCAAGAGGAGCACGCGGGGCGGGTGCTCCTCTTGCTTGTGCGGTTGGTCGCGGCGCCCGAGCGGTCAGAAGGCTGCTTCCTGCTCGTGCGGGGGCGGTGCGGCGCCCGCTCGCGCGATCTCGATGTAACGGGATGCGTTGGTGCGTCCCCAGTCGATGAGGACGCCCCGTGCGGCGAGGGTGGGTTGTAGGCGCTTGAGGCGGTCTGAGAGGACTTTGCCGGTGGTCGGCCACCCTTTAGGCAGGGGCCGGAAGTCCTCCCCCGCGTAGAGGCCCGTGAGGCAGTGCAGCCATTCCGCGGACGTCATTCGCTGCTCGGTCCCCTGGTCGATGCCGGCGGCGTGCTTGAGTACGGTCTGCGCCAGCAAGTCGCCTTCAATGACGTCGTCGTTGAGGTCGTCCAGGCTGGCCCGGTAGGCGGCGAGAGCTCCCAGACCGGTGGCCGCGTCGAGCTGCGCACACAGATGCGCGAAGTCGGCCATGCGCAGGTCGGTCGGGATGTCCGCCTCAGCCGCCCGCACCTGCACGGTGAGGTCCAGGAGCGAGCCGAGGATGACGGGCAGCACTTCTGCGAAGTCCGACCACAGTTCGGCTTCGGTGCGCCGGACACGGGGCCGTTCCAGGCGCAGGGGCAGGAGCCGTTCGGCAAGGTCGGGCCGGATCACGCCCACGTCGATGCCGGTCAGCAGCAGCGGGCGGCGGTAGCCGACGCGGAACACGTCCCCATCGGTGAACAGGGCCCGCTTCACGTTCTCAGCCCCGGTCACGATGCAGCACATCGCGTCGGACAGCTCCGGCGTCATGTGGGACAGATTGTCCAGCGCGGTGACCCACCCAGCCGCCACCGCTGTGATCAGGTTCTCCTCATCCTTCGGGGCCCGGCGCAGATCACCGGTCATGCCCTCGATGATCCGCACAAGCATCCGGCCCCCGGTGGACTTCCCCGCGCCCTGCGGGCCAGTGAGGAAAGGGGCCGGGACGGGCACAGTCGGACCGAGACAGCCGATGAGCCACGCAATGGCCAGGCACTCGGTCTCTGCGGTGGCGAAGTTGCACAGCCGCATCAGCAGATCGATTCCCTTGCCATCGGTGTCCTTCACCGGCAAGGGCAGCTCGCCCGTGAGCTGGGTGCGCCGCCAGCAAACTTCCTGCGGGTCCGGGATCCGGATGTCCCACCCGGTGGGGTGGATACGCACGGACTGCCCATCGGCACGGCCCAGGTCCAGCCACGTCGCCCCATCAAATCCGGGGGCCACACGGATATGGACGGGCTGCACGCCCTCGGTCAGCGCCAACGCCTCGATCAAGTCGAGCGCCTCTTTCATGGCCGTGCCGTTGAACACTCCACGCCCGTCACGGAACAGACCGACCATGAGTTCCTGCCGGTGGCTGCCCGTGGTGCCCTGCGAGCGCATCGGCCGGGCCACGGGATGGCCGTTCTTCTGCGCATACACCGTGCCGTCGGCGGTGCGGAAGTACCGGAAGTGCGCCTGTGCGTAGTCGGTGATGACCTCGCGGGCCGGGTTCTTCTCGTCCTCAGACATGGTCACAGTCCCAACGTGGTCAGGGCATTGGTCCACGCGTCCGCGCAGTGCCGGGCGCTCTCGCCCTTGGCCTGCGCTGCGGTGAACAGGCGCGCAGTGTGCGTCTCGGTGAGGCAGCCGCACCGGCCATGCGTGGACAGCACCGCGAGGAACGTCCGGTACACGGTTGCGTGCACCGCGCTGCGGGCCTCGGTGATGCGCTGCTCCGCCATGGCGATGCCACGGTCCAGGTAGGCGGGCGTACGGTGCGGGCACTCTCCCCGCCCCCTCCTCAGGGGGGCTGTGAGCGCCTGTGGCGCCCTGTGGACCGTGGGCGGCTCCGTTACCGCGAGGACGCGCGCCGCGTCAGGGAGGGCGACTGTGGAGCCGGTGCCGGGACCGAGCCAACGGGCGTAAGCCATCGTGGACTTGATGTCAACGCCGGGCCGGACGGCGTTCACGGACCGCATGGTGCCCTGATAGATCCAGTGCTCCCCCCGCGTCGTCGGCACGGTGCGGGTGGCGGGCAGGCACTCACGGGCCCAGGCCACGGCCGCCGCGTCGTCCAGGTCGACCACAGTCAAGCCAGCGCCACCGGGGTGGTAGGCAACGGCGGCGGCCCGATGCCACGCGGCCACCCACGTCGGGGAGGTGAGGACGTGCGGGTCGGTGGTGGCGGCGGCCCACGCGTGACACGGCCTCGGGCACTGGCAGGGACCGGGAGTCTTCATGTTCGGCCGGCCGCCGCACGCGTTGGCCGTACAGGCGGGGCAGTTGCCGAAGGGCACCTTGCCCGCCCGCAGGGGCAGGGGCGGGATGCCGCGTCCGGCCAGCATCAGCGCGGTGTCCAGCAGACACGGCCGTCGGCCGGGCACTCGCCGGATGAGAGTGGGCTGGGTCATGCTGCGCTCCGGTCGGTGAGCATGGTCTGCCGATGGACGGGGATGGCGCTGATGACGCGCTCGCGCCACTTGAGGGCGTAGTCAATGCAGTTGGCGCAGTTCTTGTGGGTGTGGCCGGGCAACGGGGGCCGCTTGCGGGCGTGGTAGCTCCAGGCCGCGGAGTCCGCGGAGGCAAGCAGGTGTCCGACGCGTTCCAGACCGAGGATTTTGAATCCGAAACCGTGCAGGCGGTAGCCGCGGGCGGCCATCGCGGTGACGATCGCCGCCCCTTGCTTGGTGGACTGCAGCCTGCACACGGAGCCCAATCCGACGGTGGGTTCGCGGCGCAGGTCGACGCCGTAGCTCTCGTAAAGGTCCGCGCACGCGTGGTACTCCGCCACGGTGCGGCCCTGAAGGGTGGGAATGATCCGCAGCGTCGGGGCGAGGGAGCGCAGGTCCAGGAAGTTGTGCACGGTGCGCCGTTGGTGCTCCGGCACGCTCAACTTGGTTCCGACGAACGTGAGGGGCCCCGCCTCGCCGCCGTGGATGATGAGGTCCTCACACATCCAGTCCTGACCAGCGGCCCAGTCGTAGGGGCCGACGTGCTCCCAGATGCGGCGCAGGTCGTCTACGTACTGGTGCGGGGTGCGTGTCCATCGGCCGTGACGCTGGAGCTCCGAGAAGCCGCCGGAGTCGACCGCGTACCGGCCGTGTGCCGGGTGCAGCTTGACCGCGGAGGCGAAGTGCTCGGATTTCAGGAACAGCGGCACGTCGGTGAGCTTGACCCAGTGCCGTTTATGAGTGGTCAGGTAGAACCGCATCCCGCCCGCGGCGGGAGCTCCCGCCTGTAAGGCTCGCGGAGCGATGGTGGGTTGCGTCATGCTGGGGTATCTCCAGTTCCTTGATGGGTTCTGGCTGGCAAGGGCGGCCCCGCGGCTTTGGCGAGACGGTGGGGGCCGCCCTTGGCGTAGCTAGCCGTGGAAGTGGTTGCGCTTGAACACCGCGCGGCGGATGTTCACCGTGGTACCGGCTTTGTGATGGCCCTTGGCGGTGAGCACGTGGAGGGCGATGAACCCGCCGAACAGGACCGCCGCCAGGGTGATGAGCTGAGTGATCAGGGCGGTCAGGGCGGTGATGAAGGTGGTGAGCAGCAACAGTCCGCCGCACGCGGCGAGGAACCCGACGCCCCCGAGCGCGACGTTCGCCGCCGCCCGCGACACCGCCGGCTTGGCGGTGACCGGCTCGGAGTGGGCGGGGTTGATGGCGTAGCCAGTGACGACCCGGCCGTCCGGGAGGACCACGCTCGCCATCGTCGGGATGGTGGCCGGCTGCACCGGGACGACCGGCGCCGGAACGGTTACGGCGGGGGTGAGCGGGGTGGGTTGGTGGACCTCAACGGCCCACTGTGCGGGCAGGCGCCGGCTGTTCTGGGGGTACATACGGAATCCCTTCCGGTGCTCGATCAGGGAGGCGGAACCACCCCCTGTCGGGGTGGTGGTGGAGGGGGTTTCAGCCGTGCTGACCTGCGGGCCTCCCTGCCTCCCTGAACGATCATTCGTGCAGGTCAGGGCGAGGGAGGCGGGTCAGGGAGGTGGTCAGGGAGTTCTCCCTGCCTCCCTGACCCGTGCGGGTTCGGCTCCCTGCCGTCAGGCGCCCGAAGCGGAATCCTCGTTGTCGCGGCGGGCGAGAGCGCGGGTGATCTGGTCGCGGCCCACGACCATGCGGCCGTCGGACTTGTACGGCTCGGCTCCGGTGCCGTCCAGGACGCGGGTGAGGTCGCCGGGCGACCAGTCCCCGTACGCGTCCCCGTCCAGCGCGGACAGCCGCTTGAGCACGTCCTGCGTCCGCAGCCGGGGCGCGTCCCCGATGACGGCGGCAATGTCCGCGAGCGGGTCACGCTCCTCGCTCCGCTCCACCACGTGCAGGGTGGTGACGCCGTTGCGCAGGGCCTTGGCGCGGTCGGTGATGGCCACGGCGTCTTCGTCACCGATGAAGTGCGTTCGCACGGTGATGGACGACTGGCCCTTGGGGATGGCGATGCCGTCAGAGGCGACCACCAAGGTTCCCTTGTCCAACCCCTGACGCAGCAGGTGCGGGGCGGCGCCGCCGTTGACCGCCTTCTCTCCGAGCGCCATGACTGCCTGCGACTCGGTGCCCAGCGCGAGCGAGGCCCGCGTGTGCGCACCCTCCCGGACCAGCTTGGGCAGGTTCTGGTCGGTGGGGTCCTGCGTGCCCTCGTACATGAGCACATCGACCACGCGGCCCTGGTTGTGGACCTTGCGCACGGCCATGAAGTACCGGGAGGTGGCCTTGGACCCGCCGTAGGGCCGCTTGTCCGCGTCCATGGCCGGGCACATGAACGCCACCTGTGCTTCGTCCACGATGCCGATCAGCGGGTCGAACACCACGGCGGGGTCCGTCTGACGGGCCTCGATCCGCCGGTTCATCTCCTCGACCAGGCTCTCGACCATCTCGGTCGCCTCGATCACGTGTTCATCGGTCGGTCCCTGGATGAGCACCGTGGCCAGACCGTCGAACATAGCCCAGTCGCCTGCACCCTTGAGGTCAGCGATCCGGAACTCCACCCGCTTGTCCAGCGACGCCCACAGAGCCAACGACCGCAGTGCGGCGGTCTTGCCCTGGTTCGACAGACCGGTGATCAGCAGGTGCCGCTGATACAGGCTCAAGCTCGCCGCGTCGCCCCGGAGATCCTGGCCCCACGGGGCCTTCCCCTTGGCGTAGTCGGCGGTCAGCGTGTCGTCAGTGACCAGTGGGGACGGTCCGATCGGCTCGTCCAGCGCACCGGAGTCGGCCACCCATAGCCGCACGGTGCGGGCCGCTTGCGGGATGGTGATGAACACCTCGTGCTCGTGCCTGCTGAGGTTCTCCGCGAGCTTGCGGCGCTTGCTCTGCACCTCGTTCGTGGACACCCCGGACGGGAGGGTTACGTCGACCTCGACCCCGCATCCGGCGATCACGATGGGGGACAGCATCGACGCGCCGGCGTCGCCCATGTCCTTGATGGCGTTGCGCAGGGCGGGGACGCCGAGGTCGCGCAGGGCCTTGACCACGATGGACGGGGTGATGGGCTCGCCCTCACCGTTACGGACCCGGTCCGGGAGCGCCCACTGCGGGGCGGCCTGCTGCTTGCTACCCACCGCCCACAGCGCCAACAGCGCCAGGAACGGCGCCAGCGAGACGGCCGGCCCCCACACCACCTGGACGATGGTGACCATCAGGTTGATGAACTTGATGACCGCCATCAGCGGGGTGACGACCTCGGTCACGTCCTTCGTCGCCACCGCCATGGCGACACCGATCAGGACCAGACCGCCGATGCCCATGCCAGTGGTGACGGCGGCACCCTTGGCCGCGTCCAACGGGGAGTGCAGGAGGTCCATGCGGCGGCGGTGGCGGGCGTCGCGGAAGCGCTGCCCGCGCTCCTCCCACTCGGCCGCCGCCTCGAAGTTCCCCGCGGCTTCAGCGGTGCGCATATAGCGCTCGTAGCGGGCGGCTGTCCGCCCGTCCCACGCCCGCTTGACCACGATCCGGGCACCGCCGGCGACGTACAGGCCGTGCCGGGCCACCGCGCGGGCGGTCGTCCGGGTCGTGTCGTGCGTGGCCACGGTGCGGATGGCGCGGCCGGACCGCAGCCACAGCGGGACGGGCTGGGCCGGGACCGTGTCGGGGACCACGGTGAGCGTGGTCACGGGGGCCGGGTCGGCGGGCGGTTCGGGGTTTTTGTGCAGAGAGACGACGTTCTCAGTCATGACGGAACGACTCCTGACACCCCATCCGGGGCGGGAAGTTGGGGGGTGGGGTCAGAACCAGCCGGTGGACTTCTTCGCGGCCTTGACCTTGGCGTTCTCGCGGACGATCTGCGCACGCTCCAACTGCATGGCGCTGATCTCCGCGATGAGGCGGGTCTCCGCGCTCTGCCAGGCGGTGTCGAGCCGCTGCTCAGCACGGCTCGTGCTGCGGCCACGGGTCACGCGGTAGGAACCGGAGACGGCGGCACCGAGAACGGCGCGGCGCTCGCGGCCGTCGAGCGGCCACATCTCGCGGTTGCGGACCGCTTCGAGCTTGTGGGTCGCCGTCTGGATCTCCCGATCCAGGCGGCGGGTGTCGGGCTTGCCCATCACGCACTCCTTGCAGTGGTGGAAGGGGAGTTGCAGGGCACGCAGGTGCCGAGCGAAGAGGGGATGACGTAGCCCGCGTCCGTCCGGCAGCGCGGGCAGATCCGGCGGGCGCGGTTGGCCTTGGCCAGCGCCGCCCGCCGGCCCGGCGTCATGGGCCGCACGGGCTTGGCGAGGTCGACGCGGTAGAGGTAGGCGACCAGGGGGCCGCGTCGGCGGCGGGGTCGTTCGAGCTGGGCGGCCACGTCCTGACCGCCGGGCCGAAGCCCGGCGGCACGGAGCTGACGGCGGGTGGCGTAGCCGTCCGGGGCGAGCCGCCACCGGTAGACCGGCAGCGCGGCCATCAGACGACGCGCTTCCACGCGGCCCGCAGGCGGACCTCGGACGCGGCGTGACCGGTCGCACGGAACCGGGCGGCCATCTCGCGGTAGGACAGGGCGGGGTCCTGGCTGTGCCGGATCTGGTCGACCACCGCGTCCAGCGCGTCATCACTGAGCGCCGGCGGCGACTCCAGCGCCGGCACCGGCTCGGACGGCCCCCACACGGGCAAGTCCCAGCGGGCCGTGACGCCGGGCGTGACGGGCCGCGTCACGCTGGTCAGCGCCCGCCCGGTGTCCTCCCCGTCCCGCGCGTCTTCGAGCGTCGACCAGGCCCGCGAGAGGGTCTGTGCAGTCTTGGCCTGGACCCGTGCGACGCGGGCACCGGCCTCCGTCACGGCCGTCAGCCGCGTCTCCTCCGTGGACGCTTCCGCACGCAGCCGGGCGCGGGCCACGGCCGCCTCGTCGCGGGCCTCCTGCCGGATACCCCGGATCGCCCCCAGCGCGGCCGGCGTCAATGCGGTGCGCTCCCACAGCCCGTGCACCAGCCACAGGGCCTTGGCGGCGATGGGCAGCCAGGCCACGGCCAGCCAGGCACCGGGGGAGCTCCCGGCGGTGAGGGCGTGGGCGATGAGGACGCCGGCGGCCAGCAGCCCGAAGCACCAGCCGACCACGGTCACGGGTGTGCTGTGGTCGCCCTGCGCGGCGAGACGGCGCTCATATGCGAGGGTGGCCAGCCAGCCGCCGTCGATCCCGAGACCGACGACCAGCGCGACCGGCCACGGCACCGCCCGGCCCAGCCACATCATGACCACCGCGAGGGTGAGCACCATGGAGACCGCCGTCATGGCGACGGCGGGAAGAACGGTCTTGGCCCTCATGCCGCACCCCCCGTCTGGCCCGTGCCGGCCGCGCTGTTGAGGAGGGCGACGCGGGCGGCGAGCGCCTTACGGCGGGCGCGGCGGATGCGGCGGGTGTCCAGCTCGGTGGGCGTGCGGTCGATGGTGGCGATGTGCGCGTCCAGCAGGTCAACGTCCGCCCGGATGACGGGCATCTCCCGCTCGATCGCGTCCAGCTCCGCGCTGGTCGGCTCCATGAAGTCCTCGAACGCCGTAACAGCGTCCTGAACAGTAACGATGTGGCTCATTGGGTCTGGTTCCTTCCAGAGAGGAACGGCCCGAACAGCGGCCCCGGTGCTCGAACACCGGGGCCGCGCGCCGTTGAAGTCGGTAGATCCGGCTCCCCTCAGCGCTGCTCGTGCGAGACGAGCAGCGGAGGCAACCGGCGCGGCGTACGCCGCGACGTTGAAGCGCAGCCAGTCGCCGCGCGATCCGTCTTTTCGACTCGGGGAGACGGGGCCCGCCTGTGCAGTTTTCAAACAACGACCGCTTGTGGTGAGCGTGGTAACCCCAGGTCAGGGGCTCCCGTCTTCACGGGGCTCACGCAGCGCTTGCAGTGCAGGTGGAGACAGCTCACGGGAATTGCACCGCCTGCTCAACTTGTTGGTACAAGCTGATGCAGTGATGTTGCACCCACGGACAGTGAGTCGTCAAGAGATTGGGGCCCACATGTACCAACAAGTTGGTCGAGTGCGCGATGATGGCCGCATGAGCAAGCAGCCGAAGTACCGACAGGTGGCCGACGCCCTACGCCGCGAGATCGTGAACGGGGCGTTCGATCATGACCGCCGGTTGCCCTCCGAGAGCGAGCTGTCGGCCCGCTTCGACGCGTCCCGCAACACCGTTCGGTCGGGACTCGCCCTGCTGGTCAGCGAGGGGTTGATCACGTCCAGCCAGGGACTGGGCTATGAGGTTCGATCGCATGAGGTGTTTCAGCTCAACGCCTCGCGCTTTGAGAACCTGACGTTCCCCCAGAACGGGGACGCCTACAACACCGACGTGACGAACGCAGGGCGCCAGCCGCATCAGACGTTCCGAGTCGAGATGCTGCCTGCTCCGGCCGAAGTCGCAGAGCGGCTGAAGGTCGATGAGGGGAGCAAGGCTGTCTTGCGGTTCTGTCACCGGTACGTGGATGACGTGCCGTGGTCCACTCAGGCGACCTACTACCCGGCCTGGCTGATCGAACAGCGCCCGCGCCTGGCTGAGCCTGGGGACATCGAAGAGGGCACCACCAGGTATCTCGCTGCTAGTGGCATCGAGCAGATCGGCTACTTCGACGAGATCGCAACGCGAATGCCGACGCCGGATGAGGCGCGGCTTCTTGAAATTGGCGCTGGTGTACCCGTGCTGCTGTGGACGCGCACGGGCTACTCAGAAGATCGTCCCATCCGGTGCACCGTCACTACGTTCCGGGGCGACCTGAACAGGATGAACTACGAGATCGGCGACATTGCCGCCCGAAGCGAGAACACGTGATCATCACTCCCGCAGAGCCGCGTGACGTGTCCAAGCTGCTGACCTTCCGCGAGGAAGCAGCAGCTTGGCTGCGCGGCCTTGGTTCCGACCAGTGGAGCCGTCCCTACCCGGCTGACAAGCTGCTTGCCACCATTGAAGCGGGCACGGTGTTCATGCTTCGTGACGGGCATACGACCGCCGGCACCATCACGCTCACCCCGGACGCCGAGGAAGGGCTGTGGACTGACGATGAGCTTGCCGAACCGTCGATGTTCGTAAACAAGCTCACGGTCGCCCGCGAATACGCCGGGCAGAACCTCGGAGGCCGACTTCTCGACTGGGCTGGCGACCGCGCGCACCGTGCAGGCGCTCGGTGGCTGCGGCTGGACGCATGGACGACGAACGAGGGACTTCAGCGGTATTACCTCGCGCTAGGCTTCACGCACGTTCGCACCGTCCACGAGGGCAGTGCGGTTAATGGAGGTCCGCGTGTGTCCGGATGGCTTGCGCAGCGAGCGGCGAAGTTGACGGATCACGGATTCACGGACCGAACGGCGGCGCCCGTCGGGCTTTGACCCATCGCCTGAGGCGGTGTCCACCCTCTGTGGCTAAGGCGGTCGGCTCCACGGCTGTAGGCAGCCACTTTGGGGCGAGCCTCTAAGATCATGGCCCCAACGTCGTGCTGCACGGGCAGGTCCACTGACTGCCCGACTCGCCATGAGCTTACGGGGCCATGATCACTCGCCCCAAAGCAGCTCCAGCCCAAAGCCGTTCCGCCTCATACTTCTGCGGCTACTGGATTGAGCCTCTCGGAACCACCCATTCCATCGACTGCCCTGTAAGCTCCGCGATGCGGTCGAAGTCCGAGTCGAAGTGAAGCAGAGTAAGTTGATACCGAAAAGCGACGGCCGAAATAATCAGATCTGGAATCTGTGGGCCGCGATGAATTGACTTCGCTGCCAACGAGCGCTGAACGTCGAGCGCTTGGCTCCAGTCTTCTTCATTTGTGTCGAGATAGGTGAAGATTGCGGCGCGCGTGGCTCTCAGCTTTTCGTACTCTGTAGGATTCCGCGCCGAATAGAGAGCCTCTAGGTCGAGGGCTGCGCAGGTGGCGACGAGCCCGGCCGAGATAAGCGGGCCCAATCGCTTTTGGACGGAATCGTACTTCATGCGATTCATGGCGCTGCTGTCGACCAGATACTGTGGGCTCACGTCCATGCTTCGGAGCTTAGCCTCTCAAGTTCGTCCGGATCACGTTCGCTCATCATGTCGATGAATTCCTGCACAAGTTTCTGCCGCACCACTTCCTTAAGTGCGGCATTCACCGTGTCGCGGTTGCTAGATGTCCCGAGAAGGCGTTGCGCTTCGGCCAAACTCGGTTCATCGACGTTTTCGACTGTTCGACCCACGTCGTGTCCCCTTCTTTTTCCGAGGCGTTCCTGGGCTAGAATTAGGCGGCTGTTTGCTTTCTTCAGCGCACGCGGAGCACATTGCACCCAGGATGAAGAAATTATTGATTCGAATCAGCATGGGTTCAAGTGGGGGCGCGAACTTGCGACAGCGATCACAAGTGTACTCCTCCTGGTACGAAAGGATAGCTTCACCATTTCGTACGGTCTCCTGGTAGTAGGCGAAGCATTCATTGCACTTCCAGGTTCCATCCCCAGTTACCATGTTCCAGGTCTGAGCAAGGTCTGCTGCTAGATGCCCACATGCGGGAGCATCCTTAAGGCGAGCGCCAATGAAGTCTTTGGCCCAATCCCCGAACTTGGCGTTCTCGATCGGGATTCTTTTGTCTTCCGGGGTTGCCTCAGCTTTGAGTCGCGCCTGTTTCGTTGCGCTATGAAGCTGCTGCTCTAGCGTCTGCTCAGCTCTTGCTTTGTAGTGCTGATCGAGGAGGGGCGAAATGTTTTCATCTAAAGCAGCACAGTTATTCCGGTGAGGAATTCTGCTGTGATTTAGAGGAATGTTCGTGGTATTACTGAAAGTCAGTGAGCCTACTGTTGCCCCGCAATCGGAACAGCTACCCGTGAAGGTGGCTTGCCGGCGGACCCTGAGTGCGTATTCGACGAGTGGTGGTGCGTCGGGTGGAATCGCAGGCACGATGAAAAGAGCGTCTCCGATGGCCCAAGCTTCATCATGTCCGGATTCCGAAACTGAAACGAGCCGAGGCTCTTTCCCTTGTGAGTAAACGCCAGCCAGAGCCGCCTTGCTCTCGGCTTCCCCCATGACCACCTCCGTGCAGCCTGCCGTGCAGCCATGCTGCCACGGGTCCGCCCGTTGCGTCTCTAGCGTGACTCGACTCGCGCGCAGTGACAACCGACCGCTGAGTGCTCTGGGCCGTCTCTGGGCCGTCCGAGGTCGACCAACGCTGACGGTCGACACCCGCGGGTGATCGCCCCCACCCCGCGGTGGCCTGGGCTGCACGAGTTGATCTGCGACACTTGTACAGCCATGCCTAAGCCCGTTCTTTTAGAATGATCAGCATGGACATGCGCAGGATCGTGGCAGTGCTGGCCGAGGAAGCTGAGCAGCAGATCCAAGACCAGGTCTGGAAACTGGAGCCGAGCGACCGCGCACTCGCCCTTAAGACCGCAGCCGGCCTGCGCGACGCTGTCGGCCCGCCGAACGTCCAAGAGGACTTGCCGCAGATCAAGCGGCTCGAACACCTGCGGGAATCCCTCGCCGTCCTGGCCATCTCTCTCTCGCGTACTCACGGCCGTCTGGCCTGGTTTCTCTCTGGCGCTCTCGATGCGCTTGAGCGGGTCCTGCGCTGGCGCGCCATGCCAGCCGACCGTGGCGGCAGCTTCGGCACTGTCCTGCCCAGCCCTGAGGAATATAAGGAGGCGGAGGATGCCGTCCGCCGACTCGAGGAAGCCCTTGCCGTGATCACCGCCGAGACGGTTGACCTCGGCACCGTTCGACCAGACCAGCAAGCAAACGGGGGCTGAGTTCGTCGGTGTCGTTCCCGGACCTGATCTCGTTGTCCTGGTCGTTGTCCAGTTCGCCTACGTACGCCGCTGTCCACCGACGTACGCGCCCACTCCCTGACCTGCTGCTCGACCGTCCTTGAACGGCCCCGTACTCCTACGCGCACAGTTGGAAAGCGTGTTGGGGGCAACCCCTCACGAGTTCGAATCTCGTATCCTCCGCCAGTGCCTCACCGGGCACGAAGTCGAAGGGCCCCGCTGCTTGCAGCGGGGCCCTTCGACGTTGTCCGTCTCAGTTTCGGTCAGCTCACCGGAGCGATCTCGTCGACCAGGCCGCGGATGCGCTTCTCGATCTCGTCGCGGATCGGGCGAACGGCGTCGACACCCTGCCCGGCCGGGTCGGGGAGCTCCCAGTCGAGGTAGCGCTTCCCCGGGAAGACGGGGCAGGTGTCACCGCAGCCCATCGTGATCACGACGTCGGACGCCTGGACCGCCTCCACCGTGAGCACCTTGGGCACCTCGGCGGTGATGTCGATGCCCGCCTCCGCCATGGCCTCGACGACGGCCGGGTTGACGGTGTCGGCGGGCGCGGAGCCCGCGGAGCGCACCTGTACGCGGTCGCCCGCGAAGTGAGTGAGGAAGGCGGCTGCCATCTGCGAGCGTCCGGCGTTGTGGACGCACACGAACAGGACGGACGGGACGGCGGTGTCAGACATGGGCTGGATCTTCCTGAGGTGCGGGGACAGCGGCGGGGGCGGTGAAGTAGCGGCGCGCGTACAAGGCGACGTACACGAGGCCGATCAGCGCGGGCACCTCGATGAGGGGGCCGACGACGCCCGCGAGGGCCTGGCCGGAGGTGGCGCCGAAAGTGGCGATGGCGACGGCGATGGCCAGCTCGAAGTTGTTGCCCGCAGCGGTGAACGCCAGCGTCGTGGTCCGCGGGTAGTCGAGGCCGACCGCGCGGCCCAGGGCCATGGACCCGGCCCACATGACGGCGAAGTAGACCAGCAGCGGCAGGGCGATGCGGGCGACGTCCAGCGGCTGTGCGGTGATCGCGTCACCTTGCAGGGCGAAGAGGATGACGATCGTGAACAGCAGCCCGTACAGGGCGAAGGGGCCGATGCGCGGGATGAGTTTGGTCTCGTACCAGGCGCGGCCCTTGGTCTTCTCGCCGAGGCGGCGGGTGAGGTAGCCGGCCACGACCGGTATGCCGAGGAAGATGAGCACGCTGCGGGCGATCTCCCACACCGACACGTGCAGCCCGGTCTGCTCCAGGCCGAGCCAGCCGGGCAGGACGGAGAGATAGAACCAGCCCAGCGCCGAGAATGCGATCACCTGGAAGACGGAGTTCAGGGCGACCAGGACGGCGGCGGCTTCCCGGTGGCCGCAGGCGAGGTCGTTCCAGATGATGACCATGGCGATGCAGCGGGCCAGGCCCACGATGATCAGGCCGGTGCGGTAGGCGGGCAGGTCCGGCAGGAACAGCCAGGCCAGGGCGAACATGAGCGCCGGGCCGACCACCCAGTTCAGCAGCAGGGACGGCAGCAGCAGGCGGCGGTCGCGGGTGACGGTGTCGAGCCGGTCGTAACGGACCTTGGCCAGCACCGGGTACATCATCACCAGCAGGCCCAGGGCGATCGGCAGGGACACCCCCGTCACGGTCACCTTGGCCAGTGCGTCACCCAGGCCGGGGACCAGGCGGCCCAGTCCGAGTCCTACGGCCATGGCCGCGAGAATCCAGACGGCCAGGTAGCGGTCGACGAAGGACAGGCGTCCGGCCACGTCGCCTTCGGGTGCGGCAGTGCTCACGAGGCAGCTCCCGCCGGGGCGGTGCGCTCAGGCAGCGGCTCACCCGCAGGACGCGTGAGGATGCCGGCGAGACGGTCGGTCATCTCCGGAACGAGCCAGTAGTAGACCCAGGTGCCGCGCCGCTCGCAGTCGATCAGGCCTGCCTGCCGCAGCAGCTTCAGGTGGTGCGAGATCGTCGGCTGGGACAGCTCGAACGCCGGGGTCAGGTCACAGACGCACACCTCACCGCCCGCCCGGGAGGCGATCATCGACAGCAGGCGCAGCCGTACCGGATCGCCCAGCGCCTTGAACACCTTCGCCAGCTCCACGGCCTGGTCCTCGTCCAGGGGAGCGGTCAGCAGCCCAGGGCAGCACGCTCCGGCGTCATCGCTCTGGCCGAGCACCACCAGCTCTTGATTCGACATGCCTCTATGTTGACAGTCTTCGATCCAGCGCACAACGTTGCATCGACAGACGTCAATGCAACCTGATGGGAGCCACACCGATCGCGCGCAGCGAGTCGAAGGCCCCACCATTCGTGGTGGGGCCCTTCGACGTGTGCGCGCTTCAGTGGCTATCCATGAGGGGGAGCAAACACGGCGGCTCAGAGGGCTGCGGCCGAGAGGGAGATCACCACCGCCCTCCCTCGCTTTCCATCAGCGTCCGTACCCCCGCCACGATCCCGTCCACCACCTCCCGTGGCGGGACCTCCGGGTCCGTCGGTGCCGGATGGGTCGTGCGGGCCCGCACCGGGAGTTCCAGTTGGACTCCGCCATCCCTGGTCTGGTTCACCGGGTTGTCCGGGTGGAGGCCCCGTAGGGGGTGGGGGATGCCGGACAGGGTGGTGACCGGGGTGAAGGGCGAGCCGGCCAGGGCGGTCGCCAGGACACGGGCCGCTGGGCGGTTTGAGCCGCCTACGTAGATCGTCCGGGGGGCGGAGCGGCGGTTGTGGCCGTGGAGGGAGATCGTCAGGGTCGCGTGGGTGAGGAAGGCGGTCAGAGGGGTGCAGGGGGACATGCGGATGGAGGGGATGTGCTGCGGGGGGCCCGTCGGCTGGGTGAAGGTCAGGAGGGTGGTTCCGGTGCGGGCCGCCACCTCCCTCGCCAGTTCCGCCGTGCCGCCCTCCACCGCGCCGTGCAGGGCCAGCAGGCCGATGGGACCGTCCAGGTGCAGCGTGGTCTCGAAGTCCACGCCCTCGATCGTCACTCGCTCCGTGTGCATCGCCCCTCAGCGTGTCACCCGTACCTCGCGGGACACCGTCACCTGGTCCAAGTCGGAGACGCGGACCGTCACCTTCATGGTCCAGGTGCCGGGGATCGGGAGGTTGAAGGAGTTCGTGGCCCAGTAGCCGCCCCGGTCGGTGATACCCGTGTCGAGGGGCCCCAGGCGCTGGGCCGGGAGGGTCATGGTGATGCGGAGTTCGGGGACGGCGGCCAGGGCTCCGTTCGCCCCGTAGACCACTGCCTGGACGGAGTTCGGGCCCACTCGGCCGGGGTCGAAGGTGATCTGGACCTTGCCGCGGCCGTTCTCGCCCACCGTGAACGGGACCGTCGTGACCGAGGCCGCCGGGATGCCCGTGTCCGCGGTGGCCGCCTCCTCGGCCGCGCGGCCCGGAAGCGTGCTGGTCAGGAGGGTCGTCAGGACCAGGACGACCACGCCCACGGCCGCCTCCGCCAGCACTGAGCGGCGCAGGTGGCGCACCGGGAGGTCCGGTTCGGGGGCGGGAGCCTCCGGCGGGAGCGCGGGGCCGCCTGCCGGCACCGGCACCGGCACCGACACCGGCACCTCCGCCGTCTTCGGCAACCGTCCCGTCCACCTCCGCGACCACGCCGCCGCCCCCAGCAGCACCCCCACCGCCACCAGCTTCGCCAGCAGCACCCGCCCGTACGTCGTGTCCGTCAGCGCCTGCCAGGTGCCGAGGCCGCGCCAGGACTGGTAGACGCCGGTCACGACCAGGACGATCACCGAGGTCAGGGCGAGGCGGGAGAAGCGGGTCACCACCTGCGGGGCGACGGCCGAGGCTCGCAGGGTGAGGAGCAGCGCCGCCAGGCCGCCCAGCCACGACGCCGTCGCCAGGAGGTGGAGGGTGGTGGAGGCGATGGCGAGGGGGACCTGGATGCCGGCCGAGGCGTGTTCGGCGGCCGACCAGGTCAGGGCGAGGGCCACGGCCAGGGCCGCACCCGCCGTCAGGGCGGCCGGACGGGGCACGGCCCGGCGGCGCAGGACCAGCGCGCCGACCGCCGCCACGAGCAGCAACGCCAGCCGGGCGAGCAGGAGTTCACCGGGCCGTGTGGTCAGCGTGCGGCCGAGAGACGTGAACGTCGGGGCGGTGCCCTCCTCGTACGGCCCCCGCAGCAGGAGCAGGGCCAGTGTGGAGATGAGCAGAGTGGCGGTGCCGACGACGAACAGCGGTCTCAACGGCACCCGTTGAGGCGGGCGGCAGTACGCGACGAACACAGCCGCGCCCAGCACCGGCGCCACCGCGAGATACGCCAGGTAGCGGGCGATGTTGTACAGGCTGGTGGTCGTACCGTTCTCCACCGCGCCGGGAGCCGTCGCCGTCGTCGCCGTCCGCTCGCCCACCGAGAAGGTGAGCGCGCCGGAGACGGGGTGACTGTCGGCGGAGACCACGCGCCACGCCACCACGTACGTACCCTTCGCCATCCGCGCCGGCAGCGGGACGCGGACCGTGTCCGCCCGGCCGGGGGCGTGGTCGGCCTGGCCGGTGCTCAGGCGGTGGTTCTCGGGGTCGTAGACGCGGAACGAGTCGGTGAGCAGGCCGACCGACTCGGTGTACGTCAGGGTCAGCGTGCGCGGGGCACGCTGAAGGATCGTTCCGTCTTCGGGGTCGGTCGCGCGCAGGGCAGCGTGCGCGGAGGCGGGGGACGCGGTGCCGAGGACGAGCAGGAGGAGGCTCGCGGCCGCCAGCAGCACGCGCCTCAGCGTTCTTTCACGGTCGCGCACGTCGTCCCGCCTCCGTCTTCGACCCCGCCCTGTCCCCCGCCTGTACGGATGCCGGCGGCGGGGCGCTCAAACCGTACCGGTGGCCTCCGTGAAGGCGGTCTCGCGGGTGAGGAAGGCGAGACGGGCGCGCTTCTCCGGCAGGTACACGTCCGGCAGGTCGATCTCGGGGAGGACGACCTCGGGGCCGGTGGTGAAGCCCTGGCGTTCGAAGCGGGTGATGGCCTTGGTGTTGCGGACGTCCGGGTCGACCACGACGCGGGTGCGGTCCAGTACGCGCAGGACGTAGTCCGCGACCACGGTCAGCAGGGCCGAGGTCCAGCCGGGGCGGTGGGTGCCGGGGGCGGCGGGGGCGACGAGGAGGTGGACGCCTATGTCTCCGGGGCGGACCTCGTAGCACTCGCTCACGCGGTCGGCGGCGGGGTCGTAGGTCTGGAGAAGGGCCACGGGCTCGCCGTCCTTGGTGACGAGGTGGGCGTGGTGGGTGTCGAGGGTGGCCATGTGGGCGTAGATCTCCGCCACTTGGGCCTCGGTGAGGTTCGTCATTCCCCAGAAGGCGGCTCTTTCCTGACTGACCCAGGGGTGGATCACCCGGGCGTCCGTCCCGGGGTCCAGGGGGCGGATGGCCACGGTGCCGTAGTCGGGGATGTGCTGTTCGTGGTGGGCGGTCTCAGTCACGGGCTTCCTCGGGGATGTCGGTGTGTTCGAGGGTGAGTCGGGTCCAGTCGGTGACGACCTGGGCGAGATCTCCTCGCAGCCACAAGGGGAGTTGGTCACGGTGGTGGGGGCTGCCGGGTACGCCGTCCGCGCCGAAGGGGACGATCCAGCGGCTGTTGTCGCGGTCGTCGAGGTCCCAGACGTAGCGGGCGGCGGGGCCTCGGGCCGCCAGGTCGGTGATGCCGGGGACCGCGGTGGTGCAGTTGACGCAGTCGTGGTCGCCGGCCAGGCCAGGTTCTGTGTACGGGGGCTCGGGGAGAGCGCGCCAGGGGGCCACTCGGTGGGTGCCGGACCAGGGGGTGGTGGGCGGCGCTTCCGCGATCTCCTCCAGGGCTGCGCGTACGGTCTCGCCGCGGTCTATGCCGTACAACTCCTCTGCCTTCAGGAGGTGTTCGAGGGCGAAGCCGATGCGGGCCGTGAGGGACATCCAGGGGAGGAGGACCTCCGGGTAGGCCGGGGGTTCCGTGAGGGCCGCGAATGCCGGGTGGGCGGCGAGGCGGCGGACCACGGCTGTGCGGAGGGCCGCGTATACGGCCGCTTCGGTGCTGTCGGCGTCCATGTGGCGGTTCCAGGACAGCAGGCGGTCGCGCAGGCGGGTGGCTTCCGGGGTGAGGGGGGTCAGGGTCATGAGGTGGGTCAGGAGGGGGGCGGCCGAGGCCAGGTGGGTGTCGGTGTGGATGGCGGGGAGGTCGGTGGCGGACCAGGTGGGGCGTTGTCCGAGGAGGGTGCGGATGCGGGTGGCCCGGTGGGGTGGGGCGAACTCGATGCCGAGGGGGGTGGCGGGGCCGCGCTGGTTCGCCATCACGGCTATGCCGTTGTCCAGCGTGGCGTAGGGGGGCGTGTGCCAGCCCTGCCATTCGTGGCCCTTTTCCCAGGCGGGGACCACGCGGAGGCTGTTGGTACGGGAGCGTACGGGGACCCGGCCGGCGACTCTGTGGAGTACGGCGCCCGTGGTGTCGGCGGCCTGTACGACGTTGACGGGCTCGGTCCAGGCGTCCAGGGCCCTGTCCACGTCGGTGACCGTGCGGGCTCTGAGCAGGGGGAGGAGGGCACTGAAGCCGAGGTCTTCCGTCACGCGGGGCGGGTGACGGAGGGCGATGGCCGTGGAGGGAACTTCACCTGTACGCCCTGCGGGCACCCGCGTTCCTTCCAGCCCGCCGAGCCCCTCCGGGCCCCCCGCGACCACCGGCCCCCGCTCCGTCTCGATGACCTCGACCTCCACCGCCCCCTCGCCCGCGACCTCGACCACCTCCACGCGACGGACGGCCCGCTGCCAGACCCCCTCTGGGGAGAGTGCCTCCACCCCCGCCCCCGTGCGGCGGAGGCGTTCTCGGTAGAGGTCCTGGTAGTCGGCCATGGCGTTGGTGATGGACCAGGCCACGGGGCCGGTGTGGGCGAAGTGGGCTGTGCCGGGGACGCCGGGGACGGCGAGGCCGACGACGTCGAACTCGGGGCAGGACAGACGGATCTGCTGGTAGACGCCGGGCTCCTCCAGGAAGCGGTGGGGGTCGCCGGCGAGGAGGGGGAGGCCGGTGGTGGTGCGGGCGCCGGAGAGGAGCCAGCCGTTGCTGCCCGCGGTGCCGGGGCCGTCGGTGGCGAAGAGACCGACCGCTTCGGGACCGAGGTGCCGTATCGCCTCCTCGCGCCACAGCTTGGCCGGGAACCCGGCGAACAGGATGTGCGTGCCCAGCCAGACGCCGAGCGGGGACCACGGCTCCCAGCGGCCGGGCGCCAGGCCCACCCGCGTGAACTCCGGGGTGCGCGCGGCTCCTTCGGCGAGGCCGGCGTTGACGCCGTCGACATAGGCACGGACCCAGTCCGCCGTCTCCGGGTCCCGTCTCTCCAGCGCGGCGAAGCACCGTCTCGCGGTGTCGTCGAGGCGGGCCCGGCGGGCGAAGACGTCCCAGGAGAGCGCGGAGGCACCGAGGAAGGACGCGGAGGTGCCCTGCGCGCGGTGCCGTTCGACCTCCAGTTGCCAGGCGCGGTCGACCGCGGTCACCCGGCCCTGGGCACGGGCGAGTTCGCGGGCACTGGTGGCGCGCAGATGGGGGATGCCCCAGGCGTCGCGGTAGGTCTCGGTGGTCACCCTGCAGCACCCTTTCCCTTTAGGTTAGCCTTGCCTAACTTCACAGCCAGGTGGAGGAATCGTACGCGAGGGGCGGGGACACGATGGGTCAGGGCCGGGGCTGGGAGGGCGCGGTACTCAGACTGCTGCGGGCGAAGGACTTCACGCTCACGGTGACCGGCGCCGAGGACGTCACCCCGCACTACCGTCGGCTGCGGATGACCGACGGCGGACTGCTCGCGGCGACCGGCGTGCACCCCACGATGTGGGTCCGCCTGTGGTTCTCCGACGACGGCCGCCCCCACCAGCGCGCGTACACCCTGGTCGACCCCGACCCCGCGACCGGCACCTTCGCCCTGGAGTTCGCCCTGCACGAGGGGTGCGCCTCGGACTGGGCCCGCGCGGCCAAGGAGGGCGACACCGTCGAGGCGACCGTCCAGGGCACCGGCTTCCAGCGCCCCGAACCCGACCCCTCGCACGTCCTGGTGATCGGCGACACCGCCTCACTGCCCGCGATCAACTCCCTCTTCGGGGAGCTGGGTTCGGCCCCGGCGACCGTCTGGTTCGAGGGCACCCTCGACGGGCTCCCCTCCGGCGCCGACCCCGAGCGGCACGAGATCCGCGAGGTACCGCGCCGGAGGGCCGGAAAGCACCTGGTCGAGCGGGTCCGCGCCGAGCTGCCCGGGATCCTGTCCGGCACCGAGCACCCGTACGTGTGGATCGCCTGCGACACCGCGACCACCCGCGCCCTCGGCTCGTACGTCCGCAAGGAACTCGGCGTGCCCGGGCAGCGCGTTCACGCGCTGGGGTACTGGCGGGCGGACTGACCCCGCGCGCGGGATCATGGCCGCATGGACGTCACCCTGCACCTCGCCCAGGACCCCGACGCCGACGCGCTGCTCGGCCGCAGCCCGCTCGCCGCGCTCACCGGGATGCTGCTGGACCAGCAGATCCCGATGGAGTGGGCGTTCAAGGGCCCGGAGACGATCGCGCGCCGCATGGGCGCCGACGACCTGGACGCGCACGACATCGCCGCCCGCGACCCCGAGGAGTTCGCCGCGCTGCTCTCCGAGAAGCCGGCCGTGCACCGCTATCCGGGGTCGATGGCCAAGCGGGTGCAGACGCTGTGCCAGTACCTGGTCGAGCACTACGACGGTGACGCCGAGGCGGTGTGGCGGGACGCCGGCAGCGGGACCGAACTGCTGAAGCGCCTGGAGGCGTTGCCGGGGTTCGGCAAGCAGAAGGCGCAGATCTTCCTCGCCCTGCTCGGCAAGCAGCTCGGGGTGACGCCCAAGGGGTGGCGAGAGGCGGCCGGGGCGTACGGCGAGACGAAGTCGTACCGCTCCGTCGCCGACATCACCGGGCCAAAGTCGCTGGCCAAGGTGCGGGCGCACAAACAGGAGATGAAGGCGGCGGCCAAGGCGGCGAAGGCGGCCAGGACGAAGGAGTAGCACCCGTCGGGCACCCCCCGAGTGGCGGAATGTCCCCGTTCGGTCCAAGCATGGAATATGACCGAGCCTCCCATCGGCGGCCCCACGCAGGGCGGCCCGTACGAACCGAACGCCGGCGCGGGCCAGGCCCAGCCCGGTACCGCCTCCGGCCCCGACGCGGTCCGGATGGACAAGGACCGTGAGCGCGCGGAGCGGGAGCGCCACGACCAGGAGGAGCCGTTCGAGGGGCCGCTGCACATGCTGTCCCAGGCGGCCTGGCAGGTCGTGCTGCTCACCGGCATCGCCTCGCTGATCCTCGGCATCCTGGTGCTGATCTGGCCGGGCGCCACCCTGGTCGCGGTCGGCGTGCTGTTCGGCCTCTACCTGCTGGTCAGCGGCGTCTTCCAGCTGATCTCCGCCTTCGGCACGCACAAGAAGACCTCGCTGCGGGTGCTGGCCTTCCTCAGCGGCGGTCTGTCGATCCTGCTGGGTCTGCTCTGCTTCAGAGGGCCGATGCAGTCGATTCTGCTGCTGGCGCTGTGGATCGGCATCGGCTGGCTGATCCGGGGCGTCACCCAGACCATGGCCGCCATCTCCGACAAGGGGATGCCCGCACGCGGCTGGCACATCTTCCTCGGCATCGTCACCTTCATCGCCGGCATCGTGCTGATCGACTCCCCCTTCCAGTCGATCGCCGTGCTGACCCTGGTCGGTGGCTGGTGGCTGATCGTGGTCGGCATCGTCGAGATCATCACCTCCATCCGGATCAAGGGCCGCGCCAAGGACATCCCGCAGACGGTCTGAACCCCCGGCTCCCGCTCCCTACCGGTCGTCAACCTCCCGCCGCCGTCGTACGCCGTGCGGGCGGACTTGGGCGGCCGGAGGCGGAGCCGGGGGTTCCGGCGGGCAGAGGACCTGCGTGAGCACCGCGCGTCCTCGTGCCTCGCGCGCCCGGAGCTGGTTCCGGGCGCTCGTGCTGCTGCTCGCCCTGTCGGTGTCCGGCGGCCATGTGGCCCTCGCGCAGACCGGCCCGGTGCCGGGCATGGCCCAGGAGTGCGAGCACGACCTGCCCGCCACCCCGGCCCGCCCCGGCGCCCGCCCCCGG
>NZ_WWKH01000874.1:0-4975 GCF_009865595.1 Streptomyces sp. SID1328
GGCCTGCCTGCTCGGGGCCGCCCTCGCCGTGGGCGCCTGGGGCCAGGCGGGGATGCTCGGTTACGTGGTCCCGCGTGACGCGCTGCCCGCCCCGGTCGCCGCCAAGTACCGCCCGCCGTGGGTCGGTTACCACTGGATCACGCCCTGGGTCGGCTACGGGCAGGTGGTGATGGCCCGTACGGTGCCGTCCCGGCAGATCCCCGCGTACGGCCCGTACACCGTGGCGCCCGGCTACCCGGACGTGTTCCTGCCGGACCAGGGCGGCCGGGACGCGGCGGTGGAGCGGTACTTCGACGCCGGCACCTCCTCCGAGGTCCGGCGGGCCATAGCGCGCCGGTACGGGGTGCGCTGGGTGATCGGGCCGGCCGCCGACGCCGAGCCGTGGCTGCGCCCGGTGACGACCGGGCCGGCCGGACAGGTGCTCTACGCGGTGCGCGACTGAGCGGAGTTCACTTCAGCGCGCTCGTCACCAGCCGGAACGCGTTGCGCACCCGCGGCCGGTCGATCTTGCGCACCACCGGCCGCAGCACCCGGGCCGTGACCCCCACCGGCTGCCAGCGGATCTGCAGCCGGCCGGGGTTGCGGCCCTCGGGCTCGACGGTGATCCGGTGTGCCGCGCCGCCCGACTCCACCCGTGCGCTCAGCGCCGGGAAGGCGAGCGGTGCCAGCAGCAGCCCCGAGTGCGCGAGGCCCTGCTGCTGGAGCCTGACCTGCGGATGCCGGACCCCCTCGAAGCCCTGGAGGGGGAGCCGGGCCCGGGTCAGGTCCAGCTGGACCCGGCCCTCGAACACGCCGGGCCGCACCGGGTCCAGCCGGAACGGCACCGTGAGCCGTCGCCGGCCGGGGGAGAGCAGCAGCCCGGCCCGCTGCGGGCCCACCGGCAGCCGCAGTCCGGGGTCGTAGGTGCGCACCGTCAGGGTCAGCGCGGCGCCGGGGCCGGGCCGCAGGTCGGTGATCTCGTGCCGGAAGAAGGCGGTGGAGAAGGGGCGGGTCTCCAGCTCCAGGTCGGTCAGGTCCAGTTCCCGGCGCGCCCGCTCGGTCGTGGGCACCGAGCCGCCCCAGTAGGGCGCGCCGTCGGCGCCGGCGGTGACCTCGCGCGGCGCCACCGGGTGCCCGAGACCCCGCGCGGCGAGCCGGACCCCGTCGAGGTCGCCCTCGCGCAGCAGCTCCAGCACCACCCGCTCCGGGCGGGGCAGCCGGGCGTAGGCGCCCTCGGCCAGGGTGTCCAGGTACGGGTTCATGATCTCGGCGAACTCCGCCAGCCAGGCGTCGTCCCGGTAGGGCAGGTCGCCCGCGTACATCCGGAAGTCGTGCTTGAGGAACTTGAAGTCCTTGTCCTCGCGCAGCCCGGCCTGCCCGTTCTCCACCAGGAAGGCGTCGATCAGGCGCTGCACGTGCACCCGGTCGGCGACGTTGGAGATCTTGTGCCGCTGGTTGGAGATGGAGGCGCTGGACTCGGCCGCGTACGGCTCGATGTACCAGGTGTAGACCGGGTCCGGGATGATGGTGAACGCCCGCGCGAGCCCGTACGCCTGGGCCGAGAAGAGCTGGTCCTCGTAGTGGATGCCCTCGGGGAAGCGCAGGTGGTGGCGGTCGAGGAAGGCGCGGGCGTACATCTTGCTGGTCGAGAGGTGCTCGAAGAGCAGCCGGGGGTCGGCCCCGATGCCGTCCAGGGTGCGGCGCTCGCGGACCAGGTGCGGCATCCAGGTGGTGCGGCGGCCGTTGTCCACCCGGACCCGGCGCACCGCGCCCATGGTGAAGTCGACCTCGCGCTCCCGGTGCGCGGCGAGCAGCAACTCGACGGCGCGCGGCGGGAGTTCGTCGTCACTGTCGAGGAACATCAGGTACGGGGCGCGGGCGATGTCGATGGCCCGGTTGCGGGGGGCGCTGCACCCGCCGCTGTTCTCCGGCAGGCGCAGGTAGCGCACCCGGCTGTCCTCGGCGGCCAGCCGCCGGGCCACCTCGGGGGTGTCGTCGGTGGAGTGGTCGTCGCTGATGACGATCTCGATGTTCTCGTGGGTCTGCGCGCGCAGGGAGGCGACCGCGCGGGGCAGCCGGGCCGCGTCGTTGTAGACGATGACGGTGACCGTGACGTCGGGGGTCGTCATCCTTGGAGCTCCTCGGGCGTCGGGGCGGGGGAACGTTCCTCCAGCGGAAGCACGGGCGGCAGCGCCTCCTCGGGTTCACCGAGGAACACTCGCCGCACGACCCGTTCGGCGGCCCGGCCGTCGTCGAACTCGCAGAACCGGCGCCGGAACGCCGTGCGGGCCTTCGCCGCCGTCTCGTCGCGCCAGGCGCCCGAGGTGAGGATCTCGGTCAGCTCCTCCTGGGTGCGGGCGACCCGGCCGGGGGCCTCGGCCATCAGGTCGAAGTAGACCCCGCGCGTGGTGCGGTAGGTCTCCCAGTCGTCGGCGTGCACGACGATCGGGCGGTCCAGGTTGGCGTAGTCGAACATGATCGACGAGTAGTCCGTCACCAGCACGTCGGCGGCCAGGCAGAGTTCCTCGACCGGGTCGTAGGTGGAGACGTCGATGATGCGGCCGGTGCGGCGCAGCCCGGTCAGCGGGGAGGCCGCGCCGCCACCGTAGAAGTAGTGGGCGCGCACCAGCAGCACGGTGTCCTCGCCCAGCCGGTCGGCGAGGGTGGCGAGGTCCAGGCGCGGGGTGAACCCGGCCTCGTAGTCGCGGTGCGTGGGCGCGTAGAGCACGGCGGTGCGGCCGGGCGGGATGCCGAGGCGCTCGCGGGCGGCGCGCACGTCGGCGGCGGTGGCGGTGTAGAAGACGTCGTTGCGCGGATAGCCGTGATCCAGCGAGGTGTAGCGGGCCGGGTAGGCGCGCTCCCACATCCGGGTGGAGTGGCTGTTGGCGCTGACGCTGTAGTCCCACTTGTCGATCCGGGACAGCAGCGCGGCGAAGTCGAGTCCCTGGGCCGCCGCCGGGTGCTCCCGCTGGTCCAGGCCCATGCGCTTGAGCGGGGTGCCGTGGTGGGTCTGGAGGTGGACGGCGCCGGGGCGCTTGACCACCGCGTTGGGGAAGTTGACGTTGTTGACCAGGTACTTGGCGGTCGCCAGCGTCTCCCAGTAGCGCCGGGTGCCGGGGATGACGTGGTCGGTGCCGTGGGGGAGGAGGGCCGCGTTCTCCCCGGTCACCACCCACACCGGGTGGATGTGCGGGGCGAGTTCGGCCAGCTTGGCGGCGATGGCGGCCGGGTTGCAGGCCACCCCCCGGTCCCAGTAGGCCGCGAACACGGCCAGGTCCGGATCGAGCGGGCGGGTGAGCGCCCGGCGGTACTGCTGTTCGCGCAGCCGCACCCCGAACCGCCGCTTGCGGGCGCGGACCGCCTTGCGGGCCGAGCGCCGGGTGCGGTTGGCGGTCTGCAGCGCCCGGTACCTGGTGTACGCGCCCTCCTCCAGCAGCGCGTGCCGTACGCCCTCCAGGCCCGCCGGGCGCTGGTGGCCCTCGGGGCGCCAGCGGACGGCGGCGGCCGAGCCGCGGCGGAAGAACTCGCGGGCCACCGGCTCCGGCATGCCCTCGCGGGCGAAGACCCGCACCAGATCGCGGACCATCAGCCCGTACAGCACCGCCCGCACCGGGGGACGGTCCTCGGTGAGGGCGAGCAGGCGCTCGTGGCGGTTGATCAGGGCGTAGCGGTCCTCGGGGGTGCGCGGGGGCAGGCTCTCCCGGCGCAGCCTGCGGTCCTCGTACGCCGTCTGGTCGAGGCAGGCCACGTGGCCGGCGCGGAGCAGGGCGGCCTGGGCGACGAAGTTCTCGTCGCCGCCGGAGAACTCCTCCTCGTGCTCCCGCCAGAACGCGGTGCGCAGCGCGCGGGTGCCGAGCAGCGGGGTGAGGCGGAGCAGGTCGGGCGAGTCGTCCAGGGCGACGGCGGCGCGGCCGGCCCCGGCGAGCAGGCGGCCGTCGCGGGAGGGGACGGCGGTGGTCCGCCAGGTGGTGGTGACGTGGTCCAGCAGGACGACGTCGGTGCGCTCGTCCAGTTCCGCCGTGCGCTCGGCCAGCAGTCGGGGGGCTCCGGCGGGCAGCCCGTCCTTGGCGTGCACGAAGTGCAGCCAGCGGCCGGAGGCCCGCGCGGCCCCCGCCGACCGGGCCTCGGCGTCCGGCGTGCCCTCGGGCAGCGGCACGGTGACCGTCTCGGGTGCGTGGCCCTCCGCCGTCTCCCGCGCCCAGTCGCCGACCGCCGCGACGATCACCTCGGTGTCCGGGAGCGGATGGGCGTCGAGGGAGTCGAGGAGTTCGGCCAGATGCCCCTGCGTGTTGGGCCCGTAGACGATGACGCTGAGTTGGGGCATCTGGAGGGGCTCCTTCGGCTCTTCGTCCGGGCGGTCACCTTTCATAACATACTGTCATTACATGACTGAAAGGGATATCCACGCGTGAAGCGGAAGCCCCTTGGCTACTTCTTCTTCCGGTCGCCCGTGAACGCCTCGTACTCCTTGAGCACGTCCTCGGTGGCGCCGTCCATGCGCAGCTCGCCGCGCTCCAGCCAGAGCACCCGCTCGCAGGTGTCGCGGATGGAGTTGTTGTTGTGGCTGACCAGGAAGACCGTGCCGGCGTGCTTGCGCAGCTCACGGATGCGGGCCTCGGAGCGCTTCTGGAAGGAGCGGTCGCCGGTGGCCAGCGCCTCGTCGATCAGCAGCACGTCGTGGTCCTTGGCGGCGGCGATGGAGAAGCGGAGCCGGGCCGCCATGCCCGAGGAGTAGGTGCGCATCGGCAGGGTGATGAAGTCGCCCTTCTCGTTGATCCCGGAGAAGTCGACGATGTCCTGGTAGCGCTCCTTGATCTGCTCGCGGGACATCCCCATGGCGAGGCCGCCGAGGTGCACGTTGCGCTCGCCGGTCAGGTCGCTCATCAGGGCCGCGTTGACGCCCAGCAGGGAGGGCTGGCCGTCGGTGTAGATGTGGCCGTTCTCCACCGGGAGCAGACCGGCCACCGCCTTGAGCAGGGTGGACTTGCCGGAGCCG
>NZ_WWKH01000089.1:0-5610 GCF_009865595.1 Streptomyces sp. SID1328
GTCGGCGCGCTGTACGCCCGCGGGCGGCGGGTGCGGCTCTCCGGCCCGCTGGTCGCGGTCGGCCGTCGCCCGCCCGAACCGCTCCCGCGCCGCCTGCGCGCCGACGCCGGGCGTGCCGCGTACGCCCTGACGGCGGGGGTGCGCCCGGTGCTGGTCCTGGTCGACCCGGCCGAGGTGAGGGTCGCGGGGGATGCCGGGGGTCTGCGGGTGCTGCGGGAGACGGAGTTGCCGGGGCTCGCCCGTCCGGGCACCGTACTGCGGCCTTCCGAGGTGGAGGCGCTGTACGCACGGGCGCGGGACCGGCGGACGTGGGCCCGGCTGTGACTACGGCAGCTGGGCCGCCCGCTTCGGGTCGAGGAGGCCCGCGAGGAGGTCCCCGTACCGCTCCACCCTTGGCACGACGTCCTCGGGGAGGAACGTCAGCTCGGCCGGGTCACCGCAGCGCTCGACCTCGTCCCAGGTGACGGGCGTGGAGACGGTGGGGGCGCTGCGGGCGCGGACGGTGTAGGGGGCGGCGGTGGTCTTGCGGGCGGCGTTCTGGCTCCAGTCGACGAACACCTTGCCCGGCCTCAGGCTCCGGGTCATCCGGTGCAGCACCAGCCCCGGCATCGCCCGTTCCGCCTCCACCGCGAGCGCCTTGGCGTAGTCGCTCGCCTCCGCCGAGGACCCGCCCCGCACCGACGCCAGCAGGTGCAGCCCCTTGGACCCGGCGGTCTTGGCGTACGCCTCGATCCCGTCCGCCGCGAGCCGCTCCCGCAGCCACAGGGCGACCTCGCAGCAGTGGACGACCGTCGCGGGCGTGCCCGGGTCGAGGTCGAACACCACCCGGTCGGCCTCGTCCGGGGTCTGGACCAGCCACTGGTGGGTGTGGAACTCGGTCACCAGGTTCGCCGCCCACATCAGGCTCGGCAGGTCCTGGATCACCACCATCCGGGCCGCGCCCGCCGAACGGGGCACCTCGGCGGTCGTGACCCAGTCGGGCGTACCCGGCGGCACGTTCTTGGTGAAGAACACCTCCCCGTCGGGGCCGTCCGGATACCGCAGCAGGGACACCGCCCGGTCCCGCAGATGCGGCAGCAGCACCCCGGCGGCGGTGGCGTAGTAGTGCAGCAGCTCGCCCTTGGTGAAGCCGGTCTCCGGGTACAGCACCTTCTCCAGATTGGTGAGCGAGACCCGCCGCCCCTCCACCTCCGTCACTGGCGTCATAGGATGACAATCCCAGAAATGGGACGAATGGGATAAATCGAAACCGTACGGAAGGGACCCGGCACGTGCGATCCATTTGGAACGGCGCCATCTCCTTCGGCCTCGTCAGCATCCCGATCAAGCTGGTGAACGCCACAGAGAGCCACGCGGTCTCCTTCCGCCAGGTCCACACCGAGGACAACGGCCGCATCCGCTACCGCAAGGTCTGCGAACTGGAGGACCGCGAGGTCACCCAGTCCGAGATCGGCAAGGCGTACGAGGGCGCCGACGGCGAGATGATCCCGATCACCGACGACGACCTCTCCCACCTCCCGCTGCCCACGGCCCGCACGATCGAGATCGTCGCCTTCGTCCCGGCCGACCGGATCGACCCGCTCCAGATGGACGCGGCGTACTACATCGCCGCCGCCGGAGCGCCGGCCGCCAAGCCGTACACCCTGCTGCGCGAGGCCCTCAAGCGCAGCCACAAGGTCGCCATCGCCAAGTTCGCGCTGCGCGGGCGGGAGCGGCTGGGGATGCTGCGCGTGGTCGACGACGTGATCGTCCTGCACGGCCTGCTCTGGCCCGACGAGGTGCGCGCCCCCGAGGGCGTCGCCCCCGACGTGGACGTGACCGTCCGCGACAAGGAACTGGACCTCGCCGACGCCCTCATGGACACCCTGGGCGAGGTCGACCTCAACGACCTGCACGACGAGTACCGCGAGGCCGTCGAGGAGGTCATCGCCGCCAAGGCCGCCGGCGAGACCCCGCCCGCGGCCCCCGCCCCGGCCGGCGACGGCAAGGTCCTCGACCTCATGGCCGCGCTGGAGAAGAGCGTCCGCGAGGCCCGCGAGTCGCGGGGCGGCACGGGGGAGGCGGAGGTGCGGAACCTGCACGGGCGGGGGACGCCGAAGGAGACGGGTGCGAAGAAGTCGACGTCCACCACGGGGAAGACGGCCGCGAAGAAGACGGCGAGCGCGACGGCGAGCGCGCGGAAGTCGACGTCGAAGGCGGGGGAGTCGAAGGGGGCGGCCAAGAAGACGGCGTCCAAGTCCACGTCGAAGGCGACGGAGAAGAAGGCCGCGGCGAAGAAGGCGCCCGCGAAGAAGAGGGCGGCTTCGGGGAAGCGGTCGGCTTGAGGGGGAGGTCCGCCGGCCGGGGCGAGGCGTCATCCATGTCGGCCCGTACCGCGGAGTGCGGGCATCGGGCGTGACCTGGGGCGGTCGCCTCGGCCTGGGTGAGCGGGACGGCGCCCCGTGGCCAGGACCGGCGTCAGCCACGTACCCGGGGTCGCCGCCCGCGCACGCCCTCACCTCCGTACCTCGGATTCCTCTCCCCGAACGGCGCGCCCTCAGGCACGATGAACATGTGACATACGTGGTGACCGTGGCGATGGCCCCGCCCCAGGGGGCTCCGGAACTCGACGCGCTGCGCCGGGAGGGAGTGGTCTTCCTGCTGCGCAAGGGCTTCGACTCGCTGGAGGCGGTCGAGGGCCCGGACGGCATGGAGGTCGACCTGCTGGACGACGTGATCGCCGCCCATCCCGGCGGGGCCCTGCTGAAGCTGTTCGTGGACGCCCCGGCGCTGGAGTTCGCGGAGGACGCGGCGCGGGAGGTGGTGACGGAGCTGATGGAACGTACCGAGGCGCTGTCCGACTGGCGCCTGACCCGCTGCGCGGTGGAGCTGAACTCCGAGCTGCTCCAGGAGAGCCTGGACGCGGCCGACGGCCCGGACGCCCCGCCCTCCGACCCCGCGGAACGAGCGAGGCGCCACGCGGCCGGCACGACCCCCGCGCCCCCGGACAGCCCCGGCCACTCGGAGAGCCGGGCGATGCGCAAGAGGCTGCGCGAACTGGCCCCGGCGCTCACGGCGTTCACCTTGGAGGCGTTCGGCCACGACGAGTCGGCACCGGAGTGCGAGGTCGGCAGAGAGGCGGCGGAGATAGCGGCGGGCGCCGTGGTCTACGCGATCGACCTCCTGGTGGACGAACTCTTCACCGACCTGGCCGCCTTGGAGGACGACGGCCCCACGGTCGCCCGCAGCAACGCGACGTTCATGATCCTGGACGATCTCCCCCCGCACCTGGCGGACGCGTACACGGTCCTCTTCACCCGCCGTCTCACCGTCACCGCGATCAGCCTGACGGGCCGCCTCACCCGCCCCCCGTTCGAGCACCCCACCTGCCTGGCCGAAGAACTCCTCCTGAAGTCCCTGTTGAACCAGGCGGAGGTGACGGCCGACCTCTACAGCCTGCTGTCGGACGAGGTGACCCAGGCCCTGGAAACCTTCGCCACCACCCTCCACCCCCCGACCCCGCCCCACCCGGCGACCCCGGAGGACCCGGACACGTGGTTCACGCCGTACACACCGGTGTCGCCCGTGCATCCGTATGCGGCGAACGAGAACGAGGAGACGGTGGTGGAGTTGCCGGAGTGAGGGCGCGGCACCGGTAGTTGAGAGTTGAATTGTTACAACTCGGTCACTGTCTTCACGAGTTCCTCACGTGTGACGCGCCGGCATAGATAGGTTCACCCCTCACGTACTCGCGCAGGGGGGACCTGTCATGACCTACTACCAGCCTCAGCCGCCGTTCCAGCCTCCACCCGGCCCGCCGCCGGCCCGCCTCGCCCCGAAGTGGGCCCGCAAGCGCTTCGTGCTCCCCGCCCTGGGCCTCGCGTTCATCCTGGGCATAGGCAGCGCCGGCGCCGACGGCCAGACCGCGAACACGACGAAGTCGGTGGCCGACACCAAGACCCTGCCGACGCCCACGGCCACGGCCACGGTCACCGCGACAGCCACGGCTACGGAGACCGCGAAGCCGGAGCCCGCGCCGACGGTGACCAAGACGGTCAAGGTCAAGGTCCGGGTGACGGTCACCGCGCATGCGGCCGCGGCGGGCTCGGGAGGCTCGGTGTCGGGCGGCTCCTCGTCCGGCGGGGGTTCCGGGTCGTCCGGCGGCTCGAGTTCGTCGGGAGGCTCCAGCTCGGGGGGCGGCGGCGCGACAGCCCTGTGCAACGACGGCTCGTATTCATATGCCGCCCACCATCAGGGGGCTTGCTCGCATCATGGTGGGGTCGCCGTCTTCTATCGGTAGTCGGACTCCCGGGTCGGCGAGGTCGTGAGTACGCCGGGAGTGCTGTGCATCCTCGCGCCGATTCCAGCGCCGGCTCACTGTGACTCGCACGCGGCAGCGCGAACACCGAGACCCCGGCCTCAGCATTGCAGCTGGGACGGGGTCTTCGGGTACCTGCTCAAAAGTGCCGGGAGGATCCGGTCCTGCGCACACGGCTCCGGAGCCCAGGTGAGAGCAACGGTGTCCGGGCTCTGACCTATAGCTGGTGTGAGGCTGAAGCGACCCTCGGCTCGCGGCCTCGCTCGCTGCTCGGCCGACCGATCGAGGTCATCGCGATCCGTGGTCACGTGGGCGGCGTCGGTAGCCGTGGCACCCCCGTCGAGGCGGACGTCGGAGTCGAGTCGGACACGAGCGTGGCGAATTTCAGCTACACGGCCGCCATCGGCAACGATCTTTTGCCGACGAAGCAAATTGACGGCAACCCGCTCAATAAAGGATTCGACGCTTCTTCGGATCTGAAGCGTGGGTATTTCTAGCGACAAGCGACGTGGTTAGTTTGGGCCCGTGCTGCGAGTTGACTCAAGCGACGCGCGAGGCCAGTATTGAGATTGCGGCCGCTTCGTCGGCTGTGCGAATTTCTGGGGCCCAGTTATGCGGTCAGCCTTGCAGCGCATGGAGCCCCCTTCCCTGACCTGGGTCGAGTATCCGACAAACGGTAAGAGTGGATCGGATACGTCCCCGCAGAAGGAGGGAAACGATGAGAAAAGGACTTCTGGCAGTCGCGATAACAGCGACGCTGTCCGCAGGTGCAGCCGTCAGCGCTATTCCAACCGCCCAGGCTGCCGCCGCTCCGACGGCGGCCCCTGCGGCGTCATGCCGTCTACAAGACGGGATGATCCGGGGTAATGGATTTACCCCCAATCAGACATACAACGTCACGGGTAATGGCGCATCCATTTCTCGCGTCGCGGCGGGATCGACGGGTGACGTCCAAATCGGCTTCACCGGCGGCGGTCCGGTTTCTGTAGGCCCCGTTCAGTGCGCGTCGTCAGGACCGGCCTCAGGCGCATCGACATCTTCCTCGGCCGCTTCGGCGGCAGTCGCAAAAGGGACAGCAGCCGCACAGCAGGCAGCACGCACAGGCGCCTCCCAGCAACAAGCAGCCGCAATAGGACGACAGGCGGCACAAGCAGAAGCACAGAGGCTCGGGTTGCCACCCTCCGTGGTGAACCAAGTAACGAACAACGTGACAAACACCGTCAACAACACAATAAACGGAAACAACAACACCATCGGTGGCACTCAGATCGGCGGCCAAAACAACACCCAGGGCCCCACGCAGGGGAGCGGCA
>NZ_WWKH01000875.1:0-300 GCF_009865595.1 Streptomyces sp. SID1328
CGCAGCGGCCGAGCGCGCGGCCGCGCAGGACACGGGGGAGCGGACGGTCTTCGCCCTGCCGCCGGCCGAGGCGGACCGGACGCCGGAGGCGGAGACGCCGGGCGTGCGGGTGGGTCCGCTGGCGGGGGCTCCGGTTCCTGGTGCGGGTACGGCCGCGGGGGCCGGGGTTGCTCCGGGGATGGCTGTGCACGCCGGACCGGCGGTCGGCCCGGTTCCGGTGCGGGGGATCGGTCAGGGCGCGGGACCGGTTCCGGCGCAGGGTGCCGCTCCGGCTCCGATGCCGGGTGCGGCTCCGGGCGT
>NZ_WWKH01000876.1:0-291 GCF_009865595.1 Streptomyces sp. SID1328
AATGCCCGGCTGACCGTTCACGGCAGGCGACTGCTCGTCAAACGTGTCCGCCGGCCGTCCCGTCGCACACGTCGCAGCCGAGATGGGCATCTCCCGTCCCTCAGCACACCAGTGGATCCGGCGCCGGCGCTCAGAGGGCGAGAGCGGACTCATCGACCGCTCCAGCCGTCCCCGCACCGGACTGCAGCCGCCACCGAGGCTCAGGTCTGGTCCACGTCGACGTCAAGAAGCTCGGCCGCATCCCCGACGGCGGCGGCCACAAGGTGCTGGGCCGGCAGGCCGGCCGGGCCC
>NZ_WWKH01000877.1:0-266 GCF_009865595.1 Streptomyces sp. SID1328
GCCGCCGCCTACATGCGGCCCAACTTCTTCGCCAACACCCCCGACATCCTGCCCGGCTACCTCCAGCACGGCGGCCGCCCGGCCTTCGAGATCCGTGCCGTGCTCGCGGCCACGCTCTCCCCCGCCTGGGGCATCTACAGCGGCTACGAGCTGTGCGAGAACCAGGCGCTTCAGCCAGGCAGCGAGGAGTACCTGAACTCCGAGAAGTACCAGCTCAAGCCGAGGGACTGGGAGGCGGCCGCCCGCGAGGGACGGACCATCGCGCC
>NZ_WWKH01000878.1:0-210 GCF_009865595.1 Streptomyces sp. SID1328
GGCCGCCCTGCGGGCCGGCGGCGCGGGTGCGGTGTCGGAGGCGAACCGGCAGGTGACCGGGCTGGCCGAGCAGTGGGCCGCCGAGCGTGAGAACGGCGCGGCGGCGCTGTGACCGGCCTCCCGGCGCACCACCCGTCCTGGCAGCGGGCCCGCTCCCTGGCGCGCGCCGCCGCCGGGCCCGCGCTGCCCGGTGTGCCGCGCACCCTTGCG
>NZ_WWKH01000879.1:0-20005 GCF_009865595.1 Streptomyces sp. SID1328
GTTCCACTCGGCCTCGGCCAGCGGGTTCACCAGCTCGGATATCGCGTCGATCGAGTGGTTCCAGGCGTCGGCGTAGGGCTGGAGGGTGGGATGCAGACTCACGGAACAGGACCCCTCGGCGGTCGGTACACGGGCAGAATCGGCGGCTGCACTGGGCGGGTGTCTGGAAACTCCCCCACGCTCTCGGCTTGCGCGAGGAGGGGGGACCCCCAAGTTACGCTGCTCCGATACCCCCCGGCAGTGCTTTCGTGTGACGATCGTAGGCCCGTGGGAACGACTCGAATGCCAGGACGGTGGTAGTGTGCGCGCCTCGCTGATCCAGATCCGTGTGGACGAGGGCGAATCCGTGGCCGAACGGCGTTCGCGCGCGGCGGACCTCGTACGCGCCGAGACCGGCGCGGACCTCGTGGTGCTGCCCGAGCTGTGGACCACCGGGGCGTTCGCCTACGACACCTTCGCCACCGAGGCCGAGCCGCTTCAGGGCCCCACTCATGAGGCGATGGCGGGCGCGGCCAAGGACGCGGGGGTGTGGCTGCACGCCGGGTCCATCCCGGAGCGGGACCCCGACGGCACCCTCTACAACACCGCGCTCGTCTTCTCCCCCTCCGGCGAACTCGCCGCCGCCTACCGGAAGATCCACCGCTTCGGCTTCGACCAGGGCGAGGCGGTGCTGATGGGCGCCGGACGCGAACCCGTCACCGTCCCCCTGCCCGGGACCACCGTCGGCCTCGCCACCTGCTACGACCTCCGCTTTCCCGAACTCTTCCGCACCCTCACCGACGCCGGGGCCGAGACCCTGGTCGTCTCCGCGGGCTGGCCCGAGCGCCGCCGCGCCCACTGGACGCTGCTGGCCCGGGCACGCGCGGTGGAGAACCAGGCGTACGTCCTCGCCTGCGGCACGGCCGGTACGCACGCCGGAGTTCCCCAGGCGGGTCACTCGATCGTGGTGGACCCGTGGGGCGAGGTGCTGGCCGAGGCGGGCCCGGACGAGGAGGTGCTCGGGGTGGAGTTCGACCCGGCGAAGGTCGCGGCGACCCGTGAGCAGTTCCCCGCGCTGAAGGATCGCGTCCTCGGCCTGGAACCGCCCCGCCGCTGAGCCTCGGCCGATGGGCCTCAGTCGTCCTCCCGCTCCTTCTCCGCCAGGTGGATCACGCACACCGCCACCGCGATGAGCAGCGCCGGGTCGGCGTCGTCCCGCACGACGTCGACCCCGTAGGTGTCGCGGACGGTGAGCCACCGGCGGGAGATCACCGCGAGGAGTTCGCCCTGGTACTCGACGGCGAACTCGCGGTCCAGGATCTTGCCGCTGATGTCGAGTTCGGTGCCGTCGACCAGGCCGACGCGGTAGTGGTTGCGCAGCAGGGAGAGCCGCTTGCGGCGGACGGTGGCGAGGTCCTCGCCGTCCCGCTGGATCACCATGGTGTCGCGCAGGGCGAACATCTTCTGGTGGATGTCGATCAGGACGTTGCCCGCGGTGTCCTTCAGCTCGAAGGTGTCCCGCAGCCGCATGGCCTTGCCGTCGACGAGGAAGACCTTGCGGCCGTTCTCGTCCTCGATCCAGTAGTCGTCGCCGATGCCCAGCAGCCGGTCGCGCACGAGGAGTCTCATGGGTGAAGCGCTTCCCCGGCGGCAGGCGTTCCTCACCGTCGGGCGGGTCCGAACCGCTTCCGGTAGCCGGAGGGGCTCAGTCCGGTCTCCCGCCGCAGCCGCGCCCGCAGGTTGGCCGCGGTGCCCAGTCCACTGCGGGCGGCGACCACGTCGAGCCTGGTCTCCCCACGCTCGATCAGCCGGCAGGCCAGCGCCACCCGTTCGCCGGTGAGCCAGGCCAGCGGGGTGGTGCCGAGGCGCTCGCGGAAGCGGCGGTGCAGGGTGGCGGGGGAGACGGCCGCGCGGGCGGCGAGGTCGGCCACGGTGAGCGGTTCGCCGAGCCGTTCCTGTGCCCAGGCCAGCAGCGGGCCGAGCGAGCCGTCGGGCACCTCGGGCAGCGGGCGCTCCACGAACTGCCGCTGCCCGCCGTCCCGGTGGGCGGCGAAGACCAGGCGCCGGGAGACCGCGTTGGCGATCTCGGCGCCGTGGTCCCGCTGCCACAGGTACAGCCCGAGGTCGAGCGCGGCCGCGCTGCCGGAGGCGGAGAGCACGTCGCCGTCGTCGACGAAGAGCACGTCCGGCTCCAGCAGCACCTTCGGGTGCAGCCGCCGGAAGGTGCCGGCCCAGCGCCAGTGGGTGGCGGCCCGCCGCCCGTCGAGCAGCCCGGCCTCGGCGAGCGCGAAGGCGCCGGTGCAGAAGCTCACGATCCGGGTGCCCCGCGCGTGCGCGCGCCGGATCGCGTCCCGTACGGGGGCCTCGCGCGGGACCACGTTGTCCGGGCGGCCGGGCACGATCAGGGTGTCCGCGCCGTCCACCGTGTCCAGCCCGGCCACGTCGGTCAGGGTGAAGAAGCCGTGGTTCATCCGCACCTCGCGGGTCGGCGCGCACACCGTGACCTCGTACAGCGGTGCGGCGAGGCCCAGTTCGGGGCGGGGCAGGCCGAACAGCTCGGTGGCGACACCGACCTCGAAGGGGTTGGTGCCGGCGTCCACCAGGACGGCGACCCGGTGGGTGCGCCGCGTCCGCGAGGATTCTTGCGCCATGTGCGATTCCTAGCACTCGTGGGGGGCGCCCGCACACCCCACGATGAGCACATGGCAACCGAACAGCCCCGCTTCCTCCCCGACGTCCTCGCTTCCTTCAGCGACCGCTGGAGCCCCCGCATCGTCGCGTCGGTCAACGACTACGACGTGCGCGTGGCCAAGGTCGAGGGTGAGCACCTCTGGCACGCGCACGACGACACCGACGAGTTCTTCCTCGTCCTGACCGGCGAGCTCCACATCGCGCTGCGCGAGCCGGCCGGCGAGCGCACGGTCGTCCTGCGTCAGGGCTCGGTCTTCACCGTCCCGCGCGGCACCGAGCACAAGCCGTACGCCCCGGTCCCCACCGAGATCCTGCTGCTCGAACCGACCGGCACCCTGAGTGTGGGCGACCGACACGAAGAGGTCCCGGACCATGTGGACGCCACCACCGGGCACACCCTGGACTGAGGGCCGCCCCTCCTGGTGGCACCCTTGAAGCATGAACGACTCCGCTTCTCGACGTGTCCGTGTCCGCGCTCCCGAGCTGGTCGGCAAGGGCGGCTGGCTGAACACCGGCGATCAGCAGTACACCCTGGCCGACCTGCGAGGACGCATCGTCATCCTCGACTTCTGGACGTTCTGCTGCATCAACTGCCTGCACGTCCTGGACGAGCTGCGGGAGCTGGAGGAGCGGCACCGGGACACCGTGGTCGTGGTCGGCGTGCACTCCCCGAAGTTCGTGCACGAGGCCGAGCACCAGGCGGTCGTGGACGCGGTCGAGCGGTACGGCGTGGAGCACCCCGTACTGGACGACCCGGAGCTGGCCACCTGGAAGCAGTACGCGGTACGCGCCTGGCCGACGCTGGTGGTGATCGACCCGGAGGGGTACGTGGTCGCCCAGCACGCCGGTGAGGGGCATGTGCACGCCATCGAACGGCTGGTGGCGGAGCTGGAGGCCGAGCACGAGGCCAAGGGCACCCTGCGCCGGGGCGACGGCCCCTACGTGGCGCCGGAGCCGGAGCCGACCGTGCTGCGCTTCCCCGGCAAGGCGCTGCTGCTGCCCTCGGGGAACTTCCTGGTCAGCGACACCACCCGGCACCAGCTGGTCGAGCTGGCCGAGGACGGCGAGAGCGTGGTGCGCCGGATCGGCACCGGTGGGCGCGGCTTCACGGACGGCTCCGCCGAGCAGGCGTCCTTCAACGAGCCGCAGGGTCTCGCGCTGCTGGACGACGGCTCCGTGGTCGTCGCCGACACCGTGAACCACGCCCTGCGCCGCCTGGACCTCGCCTCCGGCGCGGTCACCACCCTCGCCGGCACCGGCAGGCAGTGGATGCAGGGCGCCCCCGCCTCGGGACCGGCCCGCGAGGTCGCGCTGTCCTCACCGTGGGACGTGGCCCTCTTCGGCGGCCGGGTGTGGATCGCCATGGCGGGCGTGCACCAGCTCTGGACGTACGACCCGGCGGCGGAGACCGTCCAGGTCGCGGCCGGAACCACCAACGAGGGTCTGGTGGACGGGCCCGGCGCCGAGGCGTGGTTCGCGCAGCCCTCCGGGCTCGCGGCGGCCGGCGAGCGGCTGTGGCTCGCCGACTCCGAGACCTCCGCGCTGCGCTGGGTCGACCTGGACGGTGCCGTGCACACCGCCGTCGGCACCGGGCTGTTCGACTTCGGCCACCGGGACGGCGAGGCCGGGCAGGCCCTGCTCCAGCACCCGCTGGGCGTCACCGTGCTGCCGGACGGCTCGGTCGCCGTCGCCGACACCTACAACCACGCCCTGCGCCGCTACGACCCCGCCACCGGCCAGGTCACCACGCTCGCCACCGACCTGCGCGAGCCCAGCGACGCGGTGCTCGTCGGCGACGACATCGTGGTGGTCGAGTCCGCCCGCCACCGGCTGACCCGGCTGCGCCTGCCCGAGGAGGCGGTGCGCGTGGAGGCGGTCGCCCACCGCACGCAGCGCGCGGCCACCGAGGTGGCCCCCGGCCGGCTGCGGCTGGACGTGATCTTCCAGGCGCCCGCGGGCCAGAAACTGGACACCCGCTACGGCCCCTCGACCCGGCTGCTGGTCTCAGCGACCCCGCCCGAGCTGCTGCTCAAGGGCGAGGGCGCGGACAGCGACCTGAGCCGGGAGCTGGAGCTGGACCCGGCCGTCAGCGAGGGCGTGCTGCACGTCTCCGCGATGGCCGCCTCCTGCGACGACGACCCGGCGAACGAGTACCCGGCCTGCCATGTGCACCAGCAGGACTGGGGCGTCCCGGTGCGCCTCGTGGCGGGCGCGGCGGACCGGCTGCCGCTGGTGCTGGCCGGCCTCGACGCGGGCGACGGGCGCTGAGTCAGGCGCCGTAGCCGTCGGTGTAACCGTCGCGCGGCGTGTGGTGGTGCCGCTCCTCCTCCACGACCGGGGTGGGCGGCACGACCACGCGCCTGCGCCGGGCGATCCCGCTGAAGGTCACCAGGCCGATGAGGCCGGTGGCCATGAAGATCACCCCGACGAGGTCGAGGTTGACGCCGCTCATGTGCCAGTCGGTGGCAAATGTGAGGATCGCTCCCACGGCTATGAGGATGATGCATCCGCCGAGGCCCATGAGATCTTGCCTCCCCTAAGAGGTTCCGGAATCTCCGGTCCCGTTCGGCGGATACCCCCCATCCGGCCGGTTAGCCACCCGACCGGGTTGCCAACTACGCCTCCAGGAAGGCCGTCAGGGCCTCGGCGAGGAGGAACGGGTCGTTGGCGCCGCAGAGTTCACGCGCGCTGTGCATGGAGAGGATCGCGACGCCGATGTCCACCGTGCTGATGCCGTGGCGGGCGGCGGTGATGGGGCCGATGGTGGTGCCGCAGGGCATCGAGTTGTTCGAGACGAACGTCTGGAACGGCACCCCGGCCCGCTCGCACGCGGCGGCGAACACCGCGCGGCCCGAACCGTCCGTGGCGTAGCGGTTGTTGACGTTCACCTTGAGGATCGGGCCGCCGTTGATCCGCGGGTGGTGCGTGGGGTCGTGCCGCTCCGCGTAGTTGGGGTGCACGGCGTGCCCGGTGTCGGAGGAGAGGCAGACGGTGCCGGCGAAGGCACGCGCCCGGTCCTCGTAGGAGCCGCCGCGCGCGAACACCGAGCGCTCCAGCACGCTGCCGAGCAGCGGGCCGTCGGCGCCGGTGTCCGACTGCGAGCCGTTCTCCTCATGGTCGAAGGCGGCCAGTACGGGGATGTGAGTGAGCGTTTTTTCCGAGGTGGCGGCGGCGATCAGCGCGGCCGTACCGGCGTGCACGGAGAGCAGGTTGTCCATCCGGGGACCGGCGACCAGCTCGCGGTCCCGGCCGAGGTAGGCGGGCGCCTCGACCGGATAGGTCATCAGGTCCCAGCCCGCGACCGAACCGGGCTCCAGCCCGGCCTCCTCCTCCAGGAAGGCGATCAGGTCCCCCTCGCGGACGTCGTTGCCGAGACCCCAGACGGGCTGGAGGTGGCGCTGCTTGTCGAGCTTGAGGCCGTCCGTGGAGACCGAGCGGTCCAGGTGGATGGCGAGCTGCGGCACCCGCAGCAGCGGGCGGTCGATGTCCACCAGGACCGGGCTGCCGTCGCGCAGGGTGAGCCGGCCGGCGAGACCGAGGTCGCGGTCGAGCCAGGAGTTCATCAGCGGGCCGCCGTAGATCTCCACGGCGACCTGACGCCAGCCGTGCGCGCCGCTGTCCGGCTCGGGCTTGACCCGCAGGTTCGGGGAGTCGGTGTGCGCGCCGACGATCCGGAACGGGGTGTGGGGGGTGGCGCCCTCGGGGACGTACCAGGCGATGACGGCGCCGCCGCGCAGCACGTACCGCCCCCCGCTGCCCGTGCCCGCGGGGGTGTCCCACGCCTCGGTCTCGGTGACCTCGGTGAAGCCGGCGTTCTCCAGCCGTGCGGCGACGTTCGCCACGGCGTGGTACGGCGTCGGGCTCGCCGCCAGGAAGGCCATCAGGTCGTCGGTGTGGCCGCGGTCGAAACGGGACGGTGCGCTCATGGCGTTTACCTTAACGACGAGCGCGGGCCCGCTCTCCGGAAGGAGGAAGCGGGCCCGCGCGGGGTCTTCGGAAGGGAGGGCGCGGACTAGAACGCGGCCTCGTCCAGCTCCATCAGGTCCAGGTCGACACCGGAGGCGACCTTGCGCGCCAGGGTGACGCCGGGCAGGACGTTGGCCGCGAAGAACTTCGCCGCCGCGATCTTGCCGGTGTAGAACGCCTTGTCCTTCGCCGAGGCCGTCTGAAGCTTCTCGGCGGCGACCGCCGCACCGCGCAGCAGCAGGTAGCCGACGATCACGTCACCGGAGGCCAGCAGCAGGCGGGTGGTGTTGAGGCCGACCTTGTAGATGTTCTTGACGTCCTGCTCGGTGGCCGCGAGGTCGGTCAGCATCAGGCCGACGATCGCCTCCAGCTCGACGGCCGCCTTGGCCAGGTGCTCGCGGGCGCCCGCCAGCTCCTCGCCGCCGGTGGCCAGCGCCAGGAACTTCTTGATGTCCTCGGCCAGACCGTTCAGCGCGGCGCCCTGGTTGCGGACGATCTTCCGGAAGAAGAAGTCCTGGCCCTGGATCGCGGTGGTGCCCTCGTAGAGGGTGTCGATCTTGGCGTCGCGGATGTACTGCTCGATCGGGTACTCCTGGAGGAACCCGGAGCCGCCGAAGGTCTGGAGCGACTGCGCGAGCTGCTCGTAGCCCTTCTCGGAGCCGTAGCCCTTGACGATCGGCAGGAGCAGGTCGTTCAGCGCGTGCTCGGTGGAGGCGTCCTCACCGTTCGCCTCCTTGACCGCGATGGTGTCCTGGACGGACGCCGTGTGCAGCACGAGGGCGCGCATGCCCTCCGCGTACGCCTTCTGCGTCATCAGCGAGCGGCGCACGTCGGGGTGGTGGGTGATGGTGACCTTGGGCGCCTTCTTGTCCATGAAGTTCGCCAGGTCCGGGCCCTGGACGCGCTCCTTGGCGTACTCCAGCGCGTTGAGGTAGCCGGTCGACAGGGTCGAGATGGCCTTCGTGCCGACCATCATGCGGGCGAACTCGATGATGCGGAACATCTGGCGGATGCCGTCGTGCTTGTCGCCGATCAGCCAGCCCACGGCGGGGTGGCGGTCGCCGAACGTCATCTCGCAGGTGTTGGACGCCTTGAGGCCCATCTTGTGCTCGACGTTGGTGGCGTAGACGCCGTTGCGCTCGCCCAGTTCGCCGGTCTCGCCGTCGAAGTGGTACTTGGGCACCAGGAAGAGGGAGAGGCCCTTGGTGCCGGGGCCGGCACCCTCGGGGCGGGCGAGGACGTAGTGGAGGATGTTCTCCTCCATGTCGTGCTCACCGGAGGTGATGAAGCGCTTCACGCCCTCGATGTGCCAGGAGCCGTCCTCCTGCTGCACGGCCTTGGTGCGGCCGGCGCCCACGTCCGAACCGGCGTCCGGCTCGGTGAGGACCATGGTGGAGCCCCAGGTCTTCTCGACCGCGATCTTCGCCCACTGCTTCTGCTCCTCGGTGCCCTCCTCGAAGAGGATGCGCGCGAACGCGGGGCCGGAGGAGTACATCCAGACGGCCGGGTTGGCGCCGAGCACCAGCTCCGCGTACGCCCAGATCAGGGACGGCGGGGTGTTGGTGCCGCCGATCTCCTCGGGCAGGCCGAGCCGCCAGTACTCCGAGTCCATGAAGGCCTTGTAGCTCTTCTTGAAGGAGGCCGGGACCGGCGCGGTGTTGGTCTCGGGGTCGAAGACCGGGGGGTTGCGGTCGGCGTCCACGAAGGACTCCGCCAGCTCGTTCTCCGACAGACGGGTCAGCTCCGCGAGGACGGACTTGGCCGTGTCGGTGTCCATCTCCTCGAACGGGCCGGTGCCGTAGAGCTTCTCGCGGCCGAGGACTTCGAAGAGGTTGAACTCGATGTCGCGCAGGTTGGACTTGTAGTGCCCCATGGTGACTCCATCACGGACTCGGCGAGGCACTGACTCCTCGCGGCTGATCACGTACCAACAAGTGACTACGATGATGCTACCCGTCGGTAATAAGACGCAACCCCGGCGGGTGTGAGAAGGCTCTACCGCTCTCCTGACCCGGCCGCCGGGGCTCGGTACTCTTGCGCCCATGTACGGCTACGACCAGAACGTGGGCGCCCAGCAGCAGTACGTGCCGCCGCAGCAGCAGCCGGGTGGTGTCGGCGGGTACGGCCAGCAGCCGCCGCTCTACCCGGAGCCGTCCGCACCCTCGCTGGCGGACGCGGTGCGCGCCTTCACCACCGGGCAGATGCCCGCCGAGGACTTCCAGCAGGTCTTCGCCACGTCCAAGGTGTACTGCCCGCGCGGTGACACCCCCGGATTCCTCGCCCTGCACAACACCCAGCAGCCGGTGATCCCGATGTTCACCTCGCTGAAGGAGCTGCGCCGGTACGCGGGCAAGGAGTCCAAGTACTTCGTGATCACCGGCGCCGAGGTGATCGACCTGCTCCCCACCGGCTACGGCTTCGTGGTCGACATGGAGGGTGAGCACCGGATGGTGTTCGACGCCAAGGCGGTGGAGCAGATGGTGGACTTCGCCATGCGCCGGATGTACGGCTGACCCCTGTCCATCGGTGGAGAGGCCCGGAGGGAATGACCTCCGGGCCTCCTGTGTTGTGGCTGGCGAAAAGTTCAACGCTCAACTAAACTGGGTCCACAAGGAGGTACCGACCATGCCTGCAGTGACCGTCGAGAACCCGTTGACGCTGCCCCGTGTGACCGCGTCCGCCGACGCCGTGTCGCGTCCGGTGCTGACCGTGACGACCGCGCCGAGCGGCTTCGAGGGCGAGGGGTTCCCGGTGCGCCGCGCCTTCGCCGGGATCAACTACCGCCACCTCGACCCGTTCATCATGATGGACCAGATGGGTGAGGTGGAGTACGCGCCGGGCGAGCCCAAGGGCACCCCCTGGCACCCGCACCGCGGCTTCGAGACCGTCACCTACATCATCGACGGGATCTTCGACCACCAGGACTCCAACGGCGGTGGCGGCACCATCACCAACGGCGACACCCAGTGGATGACCGCCGGCTCGGGCCTGCTGCACATCGAGGCCCCGCCGGAGCACCTGGTCATGTCGGGTGGTCTCTTCCACGGGCTCCAGCTCTGGGTGAACCTCCCCGCCAAGGACAAGATGATGGCGCCGCGCTACCAGGACATCCGGGGCGGCAGCGTCCAGCTGCTCACCACCCCCGACGGCGGCGCGCTGCTGCGGGTCATCGCCGGGGAGCTGGACGGGCACGCGGGTCCCGGCATCACCCACACGCCGATCACCATGATCCACGCGACGGTGGCGCCGGGTGCCGAGATCACCCTGCCGTGGCGCGAGGACTTCAACGGCCTCGCCTACGTGCTCGCCGGGCGCGGCTCGGTGGGCGCGGAGCGCCGTCCGGTGCGCACCGGGCAGACCGCGGTCTTCGGCTCCGGGGGCTCGCTGACCGTCCGCGCGGACGAGAAGCAGGACTCCCACACCCCGGACCTCGAGGTCGTCCTCCTCGGCGGACAGCCCATCCGTGAGCCCATGGCCCACTACGGTCCGTTCGTCATGAACACCAAGGACCAGCTCATGCAGGCCTTCGAGGACTTCCAGAAGGGCCGCCTGGGGACGGTACCGGCGGTGCACGGCATGACGGAGAGCGGCCCGCGGGGCTGACACCGGTCCTGACCCGAGGCAGTGTCTCCCGCCCGCCACCCGACCCACCGGGTCGGGTGGCGGGCGGGCACAGGCCGGGAGCCCCCTGGGACAGCACGCCGGTACCGGTTCACTCACCCACCCGGCCCGCGCAGCAGGACAGCCGAGCCGATCCCGTGCTCCGCTGGAGGCGTGTCGCTTCTCCCCGTACCCGTGCGCCGGTTCGCCGCCTGGTGTGCCGTACTGCTGCTGGCCGCGGGGCTGGGCTGGGTGGGCATCCGCCTGTGCGGAGAGCTGCGCACCGCGGTCACCCCCGTACTGCTCGCCCTCCTGGGCACCGCCCTGCTGGGCCCCCTGTACCGCTGGCTGCTCAGGATGAAGCTGAACGCCAGCCTCGCCGCCGCCCTGACCTGCGTGGCCGTCGTGGCAGTCGTCGGCGGAGCGGTCTACATCGTGGTCGCCGCCCTCGTCGACACCGGGGACGAGATCGTGGCGTCCCTCCGCGAGGCGGCCAGGGCCGTCGCCCGGCACTTCGGCGCCGCCGGCACCGGCCTGGACGACCTGGCGGGCAACGCCCGCGAACTGCTGGGCAAGTTCGGCGGCACCGCCGTCTCCAACGTCATCAGCGGCGTCAGCGTCGTCGGCGAGACCATCGCCATCGCCGTCCTCGCCCTGCTCCTCGTCTTCTTCTTCCTGCGCGACTCCCACCGCGCCCTGCGCTCCCTGCGCGGCTTCGCCCCGGCGGGTACCGCAGACCTGGTGGAGGCCATGGCGCGCCGGGCCTTCGAGGCGGTCGAGGGGTTCATGCGCGGGACGACGATCATCGCGCTCATCGACGCCGTCTGCATCACCGTCGGTCTGCTCATCCTGCGCGTACCCGGCGCGGTGGGCCTCGGCGCGCTCGTCTTCGTCTCCGCCTACATCCCCTACCTCGGCGCCTTCCTCTCCGGCGCGGTCGCCGTCCTGGTCGCCCTCGCGGACCGGGGTTTCGTGATCGCGCTCTGGGCACTCGGGGTGGTGCTCGCGGTCCAGGTGCTGGAGGGGCACGTACTCCAGCCGGCCATCCAGAGCCGCACCGTGCAGATGCACCCGGCGGTGGTGATGCTGACGATCACCGCGGGCGCCTCCGTGGCGGGCATCCTCGGCATGCTCCTCGCCGTCCCCCTGACCGCGGCCGTCTTCGGCGTCGTCCAGGAACTCCGCGAGCGGTACGGCACCCCGCACGAGCAGCCCTAGACCGCGCCGTCCGCCCCGTCCGCCCCGTCCGCCCCGTCCGCCCCGTCCGGGTCGCCGTCCTCGGGACGCTCGTACAGCTCGAACCAGATGCTCTTGCCCTCGCCGCGCGGCTCGACCCCCCAGGCGTCGGCGAGCATCTCGATCAGCATCAGGTCGCGCCCGGACGAGGCCAGTTCGCCGGGGCGGCGCTTGTGCGGGAGGTCGTCGCCGCCGTCGGTGACCTGGACGCGCAGCCGGCGCTGGTCGTGCTCGCCGAAGATCTCCGCGAGCAGCAGCGCGTCGTCGTCGGTGTGCACCAGCACGTTGGTGATCATTTCCGAGACCAGCAGCACCGCCGCGTCCACCTGCTCGGCCGGGATCCAGTCGTGCAGCAGCTCACGCAAGTGCTGGCGGGCCTCCGCGATCCGCTCCGGCTCGTCCTGCGCCACCGACAACAGCGTGCTGCGCACCCGGGTCCGGGTAGTGGCCGCCGGGCCGCTGAGCCCCCAGCTCTCCCCGGAGCGGAACAGCAGCAGCACCGCGATGTCGTCCTCGCGGCGGTCGGTCAGCGGGCCGGTGGTGTGGTGGGAGGAGGGCCCGTGCACCCCTTGCACCAGCGCGTCCGCGAGCCCCTCCAGACCGCTCTCGCGCTCCGACTCCGTGGCGCCGTACCGCTCCAGGATGGCCCGGATGCGCCGCCAGCCGCTCTCCATGTCGTGGCCGCCGGTCTCGATGAGGCCGTCGGTGCACAGCATCATCGTCTCGCCGGGCTCCAGCGTGAACCGGGTCGTCGGATAGTCCCCGTCCGGGTCGACGCCCAGCGGCAGGCCGCCCGCGGTCGGCCTGAGCACCACCGTGCCGTCGGGCAGGCGGATCACCGGCTCGGGGTGCCCGGCGCGGGCCACCTCCAGGCGTCCGGTCGCCGGGTCGGCCTCCGCGTACAGGCAGGTGGCGAAGCGCAGGTCGGTCATGTGCTCGTCGTGGGTGATGCCGTGCAGGAAGCGGGAGGCACGGGAGAGCACCGCGTCCGGGCGGTGCCCCTCGGCCGCGTACGCCCGCAGCGCGATCCGGAGCTGGCCCATCAGGCCCGCCGCCCGTACGTCGTGCCCCTGCACGTCCCCGATGACCAGCGCGAACCTGCCGCCCTGGGCGGTGGTCGGGGAGACCCCGCCGGGCAGCGGGATCATGTCGTACCAGTCGCCGCCCACCTGGAGGCCGCCGCCGGTCGGGATGTAGCGCGCGGCCACGCCCATGCCGGGGATCTCCGGGAGCAGCGAGGGCATCATCGACCGCTGGAGCCCCTCGGACAGCTCCCGCTGGGTCTCCGCGTCGCTCGCCCGCGTCAGCGCCTGGGCCAGCATCCGGGCGACCGTGGTCAGCACCGCCCGCTCGTCCGGGGTGAATGCCACCCGTTCGCTGAACGCCGCCATCCACACGCCCCGCGTCCGCCCGCCCAGTGTCAGCGGCAGGAACGCCCACGAGCAGCGCCCGAACCGCTCGGCCAGCGGCCAGGTGGTCGGATAGCGGTCCCGGTAGTCGCCGGGCGTGGACAGATAGACCGCCTGGCCGGTGCGCACCACCTCGGCGGCCGGATAGTCCGTGGTCAGGGGCATCTCGCTGAAGGGGCCGCTGTCGGTGGGGAGGTAGCCGTGCTGGCCGATGATCGTCAGCCGGTCGCCCTCCACGGCGAACACCGCGAGCCCGTCCGGGGTGAAGCCCGGCATGGACAGCGTGGCCGCGACCCGCAGCACCTCCGCCGTCGACCGCGCCTCGGCCAGCGCCCGGCCCGCGTCCAGCAGGAACGCCTCGCGGGAGCGCCGCCAGTCCCCGGTGATCGCGCTGCGCGCCGAGGACGTGCCCGGCGCCGGCTCGATGACCTCCTGAAGGGTGCCGACCAGCTCGTACGCCCGCCGTTCCCGGTCGTAGGCCGGCTTGGACCGGCTGCGCACGACCCGGACGGTACGGCCCTCCGCGTCCACCACCCGGATGCGCACCTCGGCGAGCGTGCCGCGGGCCACGGCGAGCGGGATGACGCCGGTGATCTCGTGCCAGTCGGAGGGGTGCATCCGGGCACGGGCCTGGTTCTCGGTGAGGGTGGTGGGGCGGGCCGGCAGGCCCAGCAGCCGCGCCGCCTCCGCGTCCACGGTGACCATTTCCGTGGCCGTGTCCCACTGCCAGAGCCCCGTGGCGAGGGAGACGAGGACATCCCCCAGGGACGGCAGTGGCTCACCTGTGCGCATTGCCCCACTTTAAGAAGGTCGTCCCCACTACTGCCACCCTGGTTCGGCCAGTGGTAATGGTGGGGAGGCGATCATGGGGTGCCCGGTACGCTTGATGGGTCCGGGCCCCGTGCCCGTTCTGGCCGGGGAGAGCACAGCCCGGCGAAGAACCCCCAACGAAGGACGATGAACGACGATGCATCGGTACAGGTCCCACACCTGCGGCCAGCTCCGCGCCTCCGACGTCGGTACCGACGTCCGGCTGAGTGGCTGGCTGCACAATCGGCGCGACCTGGGCGGCATCCTCTTCATCGATCTGCGTGACCACTACGGCATCACGCAGCTCGTGGCCCGCCCCGGTACCCCCGCGTACGAGGCGCTGGACTCCATCACCAAGGAGTCCACGGTCCGCGTCGACGGCCGCGTTGTTTCACGTGGAACCGAGAACGTGAACCCCGAGCTGCCCACCGGCGAGATCGAGGTCGAGGTCGCGGAGGTCGAGCTGCTGGGCGCCGCCGCCCCGCTGCCCTTCACGATCAACGCCGAGGACGGGGTCAACGAGGAGCGGCGCCTGGAGTACCGCTTCCTGGACCTGCGCCGCGAGCGCATGCACCGCAACATCATGCTGCGCACGGCGGTCATCTCCGCCATGCGTCAGAAGATGTCCGCGATGGGCTTCAACGAGATGGCCACGCCGATCCTCTCCGCCACCTCCCCCGAGGGCGCCCGCGACTACGTCGTGCCCTCGCGCGTCCACGCGGGCCGGTTCTACGCCCTGCCCCAGGCGCCGCAGCAGTTCAAGCAGCTCCTGATGATCTCCGGCTTCGACCGGTACTTCCAGATCGCGCCCTGCTTCCGTGACGAGGACGCGCGTGCCGACCGCTCGCCGGGTGAGTTCTACCAGCTCGACGTCGAGATGAGCTTCGTCGAGCAGGAGGACGTCTTCCAGCCGATCGAGAAGCTCATGACCGAGCTGTTCGAGGAGTTCGGCGGCGGCCGCCACGTCACCTCGCCCTTCCCGCGCATCCCGTTCCGCGAGGCGATGCTCAAGTACGGCTCCGACAAGCCGGACCTGCGCGCCAAGCTGGAGCTCGTGGACATCACCGACGTCTTCGAGGGCTCGGCGTTCAAGGCGTTCGCCGGCAAGCACGTGCGGGCCCTGCCGGTGCCGGACGTCGCGGGCCAGAGCCGCAAGTTCTTCGACGGCCTCGGCGAGTTCGCCGTCTCGCAGGGCGCTCAGGGCCTGGCCTGGGTGCGCGTCGGCGAGGACGGCTCGCTGACCGGCCCGATCGCCAAGTTCCTCACCGAGGACAATGTCGCCGAGCTGACCAAGCGCCTGTCGCTGGCCCCCGGCCACGCGGTGTTCTTCGGCGCGGGCGAGTTCGACGAGGTCTCCAAGATCATGGGCGCGGTGCGCGTCGAGGCGGCCAAGCGCGCGGACCAGTTCGAGGACGGCGTCTTCCGTTTCTGCTGGATCGTCGACTTCCCGATGTACGAGCGGGACGAGGAGACGGGGAAGATCGACTTCTCCCACAACCCGTTCTCCATGCCGCAGGGCGGCCTGGAGGCCCTGGAGACCCAGGACCCGCTGGACATCCTGGGCTGGCAGTACGACATCGTCTGCAACGGTGTGGAGCTCTCCTCCGGCGCCATCCGGAACCATGAGCCGGACATCATGCTCAAGGCGTTCGAGATCGCGGGCTACGACCGGGACACGGTCGAGGACAAGTTCGCCGGCATGCTCCGCGCATTCCGCTTCGGCGCCCCGCCGCACGGTGGCATCGCCCCCGGTGTGGACCGCATCGTCATGCTCCTCGCCGACGAGCCGAACATCCGCGAGACCATCGCCTTCCCGCTCAACGGCAACGCCCAGGACCTCATGATGGGCGCCCCGACCGAGCTGGACGAGTCCCGCCTGCGCGAGCTGCACCTGAGCATCAGGAAGCCGCAGCCGAAGTAGTAAGCGGTGCGTGTGAGACGGCCCGGCCCCTCTGGGGAGCCGGGCCGTCTCTATTCCTCGTCCTCGTCCGGAGAGGTGCCGTCCTCCAGCAGCCGTTCCGCGATGTCGTCGGACCAGTGCTGGGCCCAGGTGCGCAGGGGGCCGACCTCTTCACGGGGAAGGCCGTAACGGAGGAACTCGAAGTCGGCGTAGAAGTCGGTGCCGGTGAGGCGGGACTGGAGGGTGGGGAGGTCGAAGGCGTCGTAGGCGTGCCTGCGGCCCAACTGCTCCAGCTCGGGCAGCGAGTAGTGCTCGGCGGCGGCGCGGGCGTCGATCAGGTCCACGGCGGCTCCCCGGTCGTACAGCGCCCGGACCTTCGTACCGACGGCGTCCGCGAGCGAGAGGGCGGGTCCGTACGGGGTCAGCTCGGGCGGCTGCCAGAAGGCTTCCTTGTGCAGCGCGAGGTCGACGTCCTCCCCGCTCCGCGGATCACCGACGACGAGCTGGCCGGTGAGCACCCCGACGGCCCCGACCCGCACGCCCCGCCCCCGAGCCTCGAGCGCGGCCGCGAGCCCGCGGACGACCCCCTCCATCGCCTCGCCGCCCTCGGTGGCGAAGTCGAGATTCCCGTGCCCCCGGCCCACCACCCCGTGCGCCTCCAGCGCATACCCCCCGGCCAGCACCAGCCCGTACGGGCTCCCCGCACTGACGACGTCGGCCAAGAGGCGCTCATGGGATTCGATGATGGTCACGGCACCCGTACTCTGCCAGACCCGACCCAGGTCAGACCGACTCCGGTGCCTCCGGGGTGTCGGTGAGGAGATCCTCGGCCCGTTCGACAGTCCCGGCACGGTCGAGCCGTTCGCCGACGCGGGCCAGGCCGGTGCAGGGGGTGATCTGCTCGCGGACACGCCGAGGCATGCGACGGCGCCGACCCCGAGGGGCCGGCGCCGTCGTGGGAGGGGTGTCAGGCTTCCGTGCCGCCGAAGCGCTCCTTGTACGTCTCCAGGTCCTCGTCCGTCAGCTTGGCGAACAGGACCGGGGGGACGGTGAAGGGGATGCCGGGGGCGAGTGTCGTCAGGGACTTGGCCTCGGCCTCGGTGATCCAGGCGGCCGTGTCGTCCGGGAGGTCGAAGGCCGCGCGCATCGCCGCAGAGGACGCCGGGATGAAGGGCTCGGAGACCACCGCGTAGAGGTGGATCAGGTTCATCGCGGTGCGCAGGGTGAGGGCCGCCGCGTCCTTGTCGGTCTTGATCTCCAGCCAGGGGGCCTTCTCCTCCAGGTAGGAGTTGCCGGCCGACCACAGGGCGCGCAGGGCGGAGGCCGCCTTGCGGAACTGGAGCGCCTCCATCTGGTTCTCGTACTCCGCGAGCAGCCCGGCGATCTCCTCGCCCAGGCGGGTCTCCGCCTCGCCGGGCTCGCCGCCCGCCGGGACCTCGTCGCCGAAGCGCTTGCGGGAGAAGGACAGGACGCGGTTGACGAAGTTGCCCAGCGTGTCCGCCAGGTCCTTGTTCACCGTGGCGGTGAAGTGCTCCCAGGTGAAGGACGAGTCGTCCGACTCGGGGGCGTTGGCGATCAGGAAGTAGCGCCAGTAGTCCGCGGGCAGGATGTCCAGGGCCTGGTCGGTGAAGACGCCGCGCTTCTGCGAGGTGGAGAACTTGCCGCCGTAGTACGTCAGCCAGTTGAACGCCTTGACGTAGTCGACCTTCTTCCACGGTTCGCGCACGCCCAGCTCGGTCGCCGGGAACATCACCGTGTGGAACGGGACGTTGTCCTTCGCCATGAACTGCGTGTAGCGGACGGTGTCGTCCGCGTCGTACCACCAGGACTTCCAGTCGCGGTTCTCCGCGTCCTGGTCCGCCCACTCCTTGGTCGCGCCGATGTACTCGATCGGGGCGTCGAACCAGACGTAGAAGACCTTGCCCTCGGCGGCCAGCTCCGGCCAGGTGTCGGCCGGGACGGGCACGCCCCAGTCCAGGTCACGGGTGATCGCACGGTCGTGCAGGCCCTCGGTCAGCCACTTGCGGGCGATCGAGGAGGCCAGCTGCGGCCAGTCCTGCTCGTGCCGGGCCACCCACTCCTCGACCTCGTGCTGGAGCTTGGACTGCAGCAGGAAGAGGTGCTTGGTCTCGCGGACCTCCAGGTCCGTGGAGCCGGAGATCGCGCTGCGCGGCTCGATCAGGTCGGTCGGGTCCAGCACCCGGGTGCAGTTCTCGCACTGGTCGCCGCGGGCCTTGTCGTAGCCGCAGTGCGGGCAGGTGCCCTCCACGTAGCGGTCCGGCAGGAAGCGGCCGTCGGCCGGGGAGTAGACCTGGCGGATCGCCCGCTCCTCGATGAAGCCGTTCTCGTTCAGCTTCCGGGCGAAGTGCTGGGTGATGTCGCGGTTCTCGGCGGAGGAGCTGCGGCCGAAGTAGTCGAACGCCAGTGCGAAGCCGTCGTACACCGCCTTCTGCGCGTCGTGCGCCTGGGCGCAGAACTCGTCCACCGGCAGGCCCCGCTCCTTCGCAGCCAGCTCGGCGGGGGTGCCGTGCTCGTCGGTCGCGCAGATGTACAGGACGTCGTGGCCGCGCTGGCGGAGGTACCGGGAGTACACGTCCGCCGGGAGCATGGACCCCACCATGTTGCCCAGGTGCTTGATCCCGTTGATGTACGGAAGGGCGCTGGTGATGAGGTGTCGAGCCATCGGGGGCTGCTCCCAGGTCGCTACGGGTACGAACCTTGAAATCGTAGCCGACGTGTGTATGCCGCCCGCCTCCCGTTTTACGGGGTGGGACGCGGGCGGCATCGGGGTGCTGCGGGGGTTACGGGCGCCAGGCGGCGAGTACGCCCTCGTACAGCTCGGTGTCCGTGAGCTCGCGGGGGGTGGGGCCCGCGTGGAAGAAGGACGTGTTTCCGGTCTTCAGCTTGCGGAGGTAGTCGAACGCCTTGTTGTCCAGCTCACCGAAGGCGACGAACGAGAAGAAGACCTTGGGGTGGGTCTTCGCGGCGTTCGTGAGGGCCTGGGTGGCGGGGGTCTTGGCGTCGGGGGCGCCGTCCGTCTGGAACACGACGAGGACGTCGTCCTCAGGAGCGTTGTGCTTGTCGTGGTGGGCCAGTACGGCTTCCACGGCGGCGTGGTAGCTGGTGCGGCCCATGCGGCCGAGTTCCGCGTGCGTCTCGTCGATCCTGGTGGCGTGGTCCTCGGTGAGGGTGAGGTCGGTGGTGCCGTCGACCTCGGTGGAGAAGAAGACCACGTGGACGGTCGGGTCCTTGTCCAGGTGGGCCGCGAGGGCGAGGGTCTGGTCGGCGAGGGCCTGGGCTGAGCCGTCCTTGTAGTACGGGCGCATGCTCGCGGAGCGGTCCAGTACGAGGTAGAGCTTCGCTGTCGTGCCGGTGAGGCCGGTGGTGGCGAGGGTGGCTGCCGCGGCGGTGTGGGCGGTGGTGAGGGAGGGAGTCTGGGCGAGCGTCTCGGCCCCGGCCGTGTCCCCACCCGCACCACTCGTGCGGGCTGCGTTGTCGCCTGCGGGTGCGGCCTGCGGGGGCGCGGGAGCGTCGGCGGCCTCGGGGGCGGGGGTGGCCTCCGGCTCGGCGTCGGCTTCCGGGGTGGGGGTGGACGCCTTCTCGGCCTTCGCCTCCGGCTCCGGCTCGGCAGTGGCCTTCGCGTCGGCGTCCGGCCCGGCCTTCGCCTCGGCCTCGGCGGTGGCCTTCGCCCTGGGCTTGGCCTTCGGCTTCGGCGCGGGGGTGGTCTCCGGCTTGGCGTCGGCTTCCGGGGTGGTTGTGGACTCCGGGTCGGCCTTGGCCTCGGCCTTGGCGGGAGCCGCCGCCTCCGGCTCGGCCTTGGCCTCCGGCTCGGGGGTGGTCTTCGCGTCGGCCTTCGGCTCGGACTCGGGGGCGGTCTCCGCCTCGGGCTCGGCAGCGGCCTTCGCGTCGGCGTCCGGCTCGGGCTTCGCCTTCGCCGCAGGGGTGGGCTGCGGCTCGGCTTCGGGGTCCGCCTTCGGGGCCGGGGTGGGCTCGGGGTCGGCGTCGGTCTTCGCCGCCGGGGTGGAGGTGCTCTTCGGGGCGGGGGCCGTGTCCTGGTCGGCGTCGGCCTTGGGGGGCACGGCGCCTTCCGGGGCCGGCTCCGCGAAGGTGCCGGTGGGCGGTTCCGTGGACTGCTCCGGGATGGCCGGCTGGTCGTGCTCCGCCTCTGCCTCGGGGAGGGGCTCGGTGCGCTGCTGGGGGACCACTACCTCCGGGTCCGCGTCGATGATGGCCGGCTCCATCAGCAGGGGCTCGATCTCCGGCGCCTTCTCCTCCGGAGTTTCGGCCGTCCCGGCCGGCCCGGCGTCGGGCTCCGGGGTGACCGGGGCATCCGCCGCGGGCGCGGTCTCCGCCTTCGGTGACTCTGCCGGGGCGGGGGCCTCCGGTGCGGCGGCAGCTTCCGCCTCCGCCGACT
>NZ_WWKH01000880.1:0-8714 GCF_009865595.1 Streptomyces sp. SID1328
GCGTGCTGGTGCTGGCCGCGATCGGCGCCGCGCTGACCCTGCGCGGACGGGACGCCGAGCGGCCCTGAAACGCCGGAGCGCCGGGCGGCCCGCAAGGGGTCCGCCCGGCGCTCCGGTGTGTTCGTTCGGGGTGCGGATCAGTCGAGGTTGACCGACCGGGCGGAGGTCGCCCCGATCTCCTGGGCCAGCTCGCCCAGCGTGGCCGGGTCGACCGTGTCGTCCACCGTCAGCACGGCCAGCGCCTCGCCGCCGGCGGTGGAACGGGCCACCTGCATACCGGCGATGTTGATGCCCGCCTCGCCGAGGACCCGGCCGACGGTGCCGACGACACCGGGACGGTCCTCGTAGCTGAGGACGACCATGTGCTCGGTGAGCGCGAGGTCCACGTCGTAGTCGCCGACCGCCACGATCTTCTGGACGTGCTTGGGACCGGCCAGCGTGCCGGAGACCGACACCTCCTCGCCGCCGGCGAGAGTGCCGCGCACGGTGACCACGTTGCGGTGGTCGGCCGACTCGGAGCTGGTGGTGAGGCGGACCTCGACACCGCGCTCCTGCGCGAACAGGGGGGCGTTGACGTAGGAGACGGTCTCGTCCACCACGTCCTCGAACACACCCTTGAGCGCGGAGAGTTCGAGCACCTTCACATCGTGCTGGGTGATCTCGCCGTACACCTCGACGTCGAGGCGGACCGCGACCTCGCCCGCCAGCGCGGTGAAGATGCGGCCGAGGCGCTCGGCCAGCGGCAGACCGGGCTTCACGTCCTCGGCGATGACACCGCCCTGGACGTTCACCGCGTCCGGCACCAGCTCGCCGGCGAGGGCGAGGCGCACCGAGCGGGCCACCGCGATACCGGCCTTCTCCTGCGCCTCGTCGGTGGAGGCGCCGAGGTGCGGGGTGCAGACCACCTGGTCCAGCTCGAACAGCGGGGAGTCGGTGCACGGCTCCTTCGCGTACACGTCGAGCCCGGCGCCGGCGACCCGGCCCTCCTTCAGCGCCGCGTACAGCGCCGCCTCGTCGACGATGCCGCCGCGGGCGGCGTTGACGATGCGCACGGTCGGCTTGACCTTGCGCAGCGCCTCGTCGCCGATCAGACCGAGGGTCTCGGGGGTCTTGGGCAGGTGGACGGTGATGAAGTCGGAGACCTCCAGCAGCTCGTCCAGCGACAGCACCTTGACGCCCATCTGCGCGGCCCGCGCGGGCTGTACGTAGGGGTCGTAGGCGACCACCTTCATGCCGAAGGCGGACATCCGCTGGGCGACCAGGGCGCCGATGCGGCCGAGGCCGACCACGCCGAGAGTCTTCTCGGCCAGCTCGACGCCGGTGTACTTGCTGCGCTTCCACTCGCCGTTCTTCAGAGCGGCGTTGGCCTGCGGGATGTTGCGCGCGCTGGCCACGAGCAGACCGCAGGCCAGCTCGGCGGCGGTGACGATGTTGGAGGTGGGGGCGTTGACGACCATCACGCCGGCCTTGGTGGCGGCGGAGACGTCGACGTTGTCCAGGCCGACGCCGGCTCGTGCGACGACCTTCAGCTTCTTGGCCGCGGCGATCGCCTCGGCGTCGACCTTCGTGGCCGAGCGGACGAGGATCGCGTCCACGTCGGCGATGGCGGGGAGCAGTTCGGCGCGGTCGGCTCCGTTGCAGTGCCGGATCTCGAAGTCCGGCCCGAGTGCGTCCACGGTGGCGGGCGACAGCTCTTCAGCGATGAGTACCGTGGCTTTTCGACTGGGGTACGAGCTCACGTGAGTCCTCACAAGTCCATTGCGGACGGCCGTCCCGACGGCCGCTGGCGGTGGAGGGGTGCTAGCCGCGTGGAAGACGCACGACACTGTGGGCCTGACGCGTTTGTTGTGCAGCAGTGTAGTGGCGCGGCGGCCGGGCGGGCGGCACCCCGCCAGGGGGCGCCGCCGGCCGCCATGAGGCTCACGCCTCTTCGTCGACCCAGGACATCAGCTTGCGCAGCTTCTTGCCGGTGGTCTCCAGCAGGTGCTCGGAGTCCTGCTTCTTGTACTCGTCGTACTTCTTCAGGCCGCCGTGGTACTCGTCCATCCAGTTCTTGGCGAAGGAGCCGTCCTGGATCTCGGCGAGGACCTTCTTCATCTCGGCCTTGGTGGCGTCGGTGACGATGCGCGGGCCGGTGACGTAGTCGCCCCACTCGGCGGTCTCGGAGATGGACCAGCGCATCTTCTCCAGGCCGCCCTCGTACATGAGGTCGACGATCAGCTTCAGCTCGTGCAGACACTCGAAGTAGGCGATCTCCGGCTGGTAGCCGGCCTCGGTCAGCGTCTCGAAGCCCGCCTTGACCAGGGCGGCGGTGCCGCCGCAGAGCACGGCCTGCTCACCGAACAGGTCGGTCTCGGTCTCCTCGGTGAAGGTGGTCTTGATGACACCGGCGCGGGTGCCGCCGATGGCCTTGGCGTACGACAGGGCCAGCGGGAAGGCGTTGCCGGAGGCGTCCTGCTCGACCGCGACGATGCAGGGCACGCCGCGCCCCTCCTCGTACTGGCGGCGGACCAGGTGGCCGGGGCCCTTGGGGGCGACCATGCAGACGTCGACCTCGGCCGGGGGCTTGATGAAGCCGAAGCGGATGTTGAAGCCGTGACCGAAGAACAGCGCGTCGCCGTCCTTCAGGTTCGGGGCGATGGACTCCTCGTAGACCTGGGCCTGGAGCGGGTCCGGGACCAGGATCATGATGACGTCGGCCTCGGCGGCTGCCTCGGCCGCGGTGACCACGCGCAGGCCCTGCTCCTCGGCCTTGGCGCGGGACTTGGAGGCCTCGGGCAGGCCGACGCGGACGTCGACGCCCGAGTCCCGCAGCGACAGGGCGTGGGCGTGGCCCTGGCTGCCGTAGCCGATGACCGCGACCTTGCGGCCCTGGATGATGGACAGGTCGGCGTCGGCGTCGTAGAACAGCTCGGCCACTGGTTCTCTCCTTGAGGTGCGGGTGCTGCGCCCACCGTATTGCGGTGGGGGGACGGAAGGTTTCGGGGTCTCGGCATCCGGTCGCCCCTCGGGGCGGCCGGGCCGGGGGTCACGCGCTGCGGTCGAGGGCGCGCAGGGAGCGGTCGGTGATGGAGCGGGCGCCGCGTCCGATGGCGATGGTGCCGGACTGCACCAGCTCCTTGATGCCGAAGGGCTCCAGCATTTTCAGCATCGCGGACAGCTTGTCGCCGGAGCCGGTGGCCTCGATGGTGACGGCCTCCGGGGACACGTCGACGGTCTTGGCGCGGAACAACTGGACGATCTCCACGATCTGCGACCGGGTCTCGTTGTCCGCGCGGACCTTCACCAGAACGAGTTCACGCTGGACGGCCTGTCCGGGTTCCAGTTCGACGATCTTCAGCACGTTGACGAGCTTGTTGAGCTGCTTGGTCACCTGCTCCAGCGGGAGGTCCTCGACGTTCACCACGATGGTGATGCGGGAGATGTCGGCGTGCTCGGTGACACCCACCGCGAGGGAGTCGATGTTGAAGCCGCGCCGGGAGAAGAGGGCGGCGATGCGGGCGAGGATGCCCGGTGTGTTCTCCACCAGGACGGAGAGCGTGTGCTTGGACATGGTCGTGGTCTCTCTCGCTCGTATCCTCGGTCAGTCCTGGTCGCTGTCGCCGAAGTCGGGACGGACGCCCCGCGCGGCCATGACCTCGTCGTTGGAGGTCCCGGCGGCGACCATCGGCCACACCATCGCGTCCTCGTGGACGATGAAGTCGACGACGACCGGGCGGTCGTTGATCGCGTTGGCCTCCTCGATGACCTTGTCCAGGTCCTCGGGGCGCTCGCAGCGGATGGCGTGGCAGCCCATCGCCTCGGCCAGCTTCACGAAGTCGGGCACGCGGGTGCCGGCGCTGGGGCCCGTGGGTCCGTCGGGGCCGGAGTGCAGCACGGTGTTGGAGTAGCGCTGGTTGTAGAACAGCGTCTGCCACTGGCGGACCATGCCGAGGGCGCCGTTGTTGATGATGGCGACCTTGATCGGGATGTTGTTCAGGGCGCAGGTGGTGAGTTCCTGATTGGTCATCTGGAAGCAGCCGTCGCCGTCGATCGCCCAGACCGTACGGCCGGGCTGTCCGGCCTTGGCGCCCATCGCGGCCGGGACCGCGTATCCCATGGTTCCGGCGCCGCCGGAGTTGAGCCAGGTCGCGGGCTGCTCGTACTGGATGAAGTGGGCGGCCCACATCTGGTGCTGGCCGACGCCCGCCGCGAAGATCGTGTCGTCGGGGGCGAGCTGGCCGATGCGCTCGATGACCGCCTGCGGGGAGAGCGAGCCGTCGTCCGGCGTCTCGTAGCCGAGCGGGTAGGTCTCCCGCCAGCGGTTCAGGTCGCTCCACCAGGCGGTGTGGTCGCCCCGGTGGCCCTCGCTGTGCTCCTTCTGCACGGCCTGGATCAGGTCGGCGAGCACCTCGCGGGCGTCGCCCACGATCGGCACGTCGGCCTCGCGGTTCTTGCCGATCTCGGCCGGGTCGATGTCGGCGTGCACGATCTTGGCGTACGGCGCGAAGCTGTCCAGCTTCCCGGTGACCCGGTCGTCGAAGCGGGCGCCGAGGGCGACGATCAGATCGGCCTTCTGCAGGGCGGTGACGGCGGTGACCGAGCCGTGCATGCCGGGCATGCCCACGTGCTGCGGGTGGCTGTCGGGGAAGGCGCCGAGTGCCATCAGGGTGGTGGTGACAGGGGCGCCGGTCAGCTCGGCGAGGACCTTCAGCTCGGCGGTGGCGCCGGCCTTGAGCACACCGCCGCCGACGTAGAGGACGGGACGGCGGGCGCTGGTGATGAGCTTGGCGGCCTCGCGGATCTGCTTGGCGTGCGGCTTGGTCACCGGGCGGTAGCCGGGCAGGTCGGTCGCGGGCGGCCAGGAGAAGGTCGTCCGCGCCTGGAGCACGTCCTTGGGGATGTCGACGAGGACCGGGCCGGGGCGCCCGGTCGAGGCGATGTGGAACGCCTCGGCGATCGTCCTCGGGATGTCCTCGGCCTTGGTGACCAGGAAGCTGTGCTTGGTGATCGGCATGGAGATGCCGACGATGTCCGCCTCCTGGAAGGCGTCCGTACCGATCGCCTTGGAGACCACCTGGCCGGTGATCGCGACCAGCGGCACCGAGTCCATGTTGGCGTCGGCGATCGGGGTGACCAGGTTGGTGGCGCCGGGGCCCGAAGTCGCCATGCACACGCCGACCTTGCCGGTGGCCTGCGCGTACCCGGTGGCCGCGTGGCCCGCGCCCTGCTCGTGACGGACCAGCACGTGGCGCACCCGCTGGGAGTCCATCAGCGGGTCGTACGCGGGAAGGATCGTGCCCCCGGGAATGCCGAATACGGTGTCGACCCCGACCTCCTCGAGCGAGCGAATGAGGGACTGCGCACCCGTGACGTGCTCGACGGGGGCGGAGTGCTGTCCTCCGGATCGGGGCCGCGGCTGCGGATGGTGGGCCCCGGTGGCCTGCTCGGTCATCGTCATTCTCTTCTCGAGCTTGAGGGTTTGCGAGGTTCGGGCGGTCTGGGTGCGGAGCGGGGGGGCCGCACGAGGGTCACTCGTGCAACAAAAAACCCCCCGTGCCGCAAGGCAAGCGAGGGGAGCGCGTCGGTGAGGGGTGCTGGGATTCCCGGACGGTGTCCGACGAAGCCCCAGCTCAGCCGACGCGCTTTCCAAGTACGAGAATTCGGGTGCGCATGGCACTGACCCTCCCCCCGGCGCGCACCATGTGTCAAGTGGGTGGGACGGCCGTCTCATCATGTGAGCGGAGCACCGTCCCGCCGAACACGGTGGACATGGTCCCGGAGTAGAGCCCGGCGCCCTTCCCGGCGAAGACCGGCTCGGCGGGGGCGTGCGGCACCGGGAAGCGGCCGGAGGCGAGCGCCCGGCGCAGCCGGTACTCGTCCACCGGCCCGGCGAACGCCATGCCCTGGCCGTGGGTGCAGCCCATGGCGCGCAGCGCGACCACCTGTTCCGGCAGGTCCACACCCTCGGCGACGGTCTGCAGGCCGAGGTCGCCCGCGATGCGCAGCAGCCCGCTGGTGATCTTGTGCAGCCGGGCGGACTCCACGACGCCCTCGATCAGCCCGCGGTCGAGCTTGAGGATGTCCACGGGGAGCCTGCGCAGCGCCGTGATGGCCGCGTGGCCGCTGCCGAAGCCGTCGAGCGCGATCCGCACCCCGAGGCGGCTGAGCGCGGTCAGACGGCGCTCCAGCTCGTCCTGGGAGATCCGCGGGTCGGTGCCGGACAGTTCGATGATCAGCGCGCCGGGCGGCAGTCCGTGCCGGGTGAGCAGCGCCTCGATGGAGCCGAGCGGCAGCGAGCGGTCCAGCAGCCGCCGGGCGCTCATCCGTACGGACACCGGGACGACGAGGCCGCCCGCGGCGCGCTCGGCGGCCTGCTCGACGGCTTCCTGGAGTATCCAGCGCTCCAGCTCGGCCGTACGGTCGCCGTCCTCGGCCACCCGCAGGAACTCGGCCGGGGTGAACAGCACCCCCTGGGCGGAGCGCCAGCGCGCGTGGGTGGCGACCGAGGCGATCCGGCCGCCGTTGAGACACACCACCGGCTGGTGCAGCAGCGCGAACTCGCCCTCGTGCAGCGCGGCGCGCAGCCGCCCGGCCAGCTCGGCCTTGCGGACCACGTCCTGCTGCATCTGCGGCTTGTACAGCTCCACCCGGCCCTTGCCGCCGGCCTTGGCCCGGTACATCGCCAGGTCGGCGTTGCGCAGCAACTCGCCCGCGCCGAGGCCGGGCTCGGCGAAGGCGACGCCGATGGAGGCGTTGACCCGGACATCGTTGCCGTCGATGGCGTACGGCTGGGAGAGGGTGAGCCGGAGCCGGTCGGCCAGCTCCAGGAGGTGCCGCTCGCGGGCGGCCCGGTCGCGGGTGCCGTCGCCGGTGATCAGGGCCGCGAACTCGTCCCCGCCGAGCCGGGAGGCGGTGTCCCCCTGGCGCACGGAGTCCTGGAGCCGGCGCGCGGCCTGGATCAGCAGCTCGTCCCCCGCCTGGTGGCCGATGGTGTCGTTGACGGCCTTGAAGCCGTCGAGGTCGATGAAGAGCACGGCCGTGCCGCGCAGGGCGGCGCCCCGGTCGGTGGCCCGGCGCCCGGACAGGGCCTGCTGGACGCGCCGGGTGAACAGGGCGCGGTTGGGCAGGTCGGTGAGCGGGTCGTGCTCGGCGTTGTGCTGGAGCTGGGCCTGGAGCCGGACCCGCTCGGTCACGTCCCGGCTGTTGAAGATCAGCCCGCCGTGGTGCCGGTTGACGGTGGACTCCACGTTGAGCCAGCCGCCCCGGCCGGAGCGGAAGCGGCACTCGATGCGGGTGGTGGGTTCGGCCACCGGGTCGGCGGCCAGGAAGCGGCGCACCTCGTGCACCACGCAGCCCAGGTCCTCGGGGTGGATCAGCGCGGCCAGTTCGGTGCCGATCAGGGCCTCTGCGCTGCTGCCGTAGACCCCGGCGGCGGCCGGGGAGACGTAGCGCAGGACGCCGTTGGGCGCGGCGATCATGATGACGTCGCTGGAGCCCTGCACCAGGGAGCGGAAGTGGTTCTCCTTCTGCGCCAGTTCCTGGGTGAGGGTGATGTTGTCCAGCAGCATGATGCCCTGGCGGATGACGAGGGCCAGCACCACGGCGCCCGCGGTGATCAGCACCACGTGGTCGGGCCGGCGCCCGTTGAGCACGTTGTACAGGATGCCCAGCGTGCAGACGGCGGCGGCGAGGTACGGGGTGAGGGCGGCCAGCGAGCCGGTGAGCGGCCGCCCGGACGGGTACCGGTGGCCCTCCGTGCCCGGCGGGTGCGGCTGCGCGGTGGACGGACCGCGCTGGCCCGGCACGTGCTCGTGCAGCACCCGGGTCTCGGACGCGCCCCTCCCGCCCTCACGCCCCCTGGGTGCGGCCCAGGGGGCGTAGGCGAGCAGCAGGGAGCCCGCGAACCAGCCCGCGTCCAGCAGCTGGCCGGAGCGGTAACTGCTGTGCAGCAGCGGCGAGGTGAACAGCGCGTCGCACATCACGGTGAGCGCCAGGGCGCCGATCGCGGTGTTGACGGCGGTGCGGTTGCCCGGACTGCGCCGGAAGTGCAGCGCGAGCACCATGCTGACCAGCACGATGTCGAGCAGGGGGTAGGCCAGCGAGAGGGCGGTGTGCTCGACGCTCGGTCCGTCGATCCGGGCGGTCTGGGCGAGCGCCAGGCTCCAGGAGAGGGTGAGCAGCGAGCCCCCGATGAGCCAGGCGTCCAGCGTGAGGCAGATCCAGCCGGCCCGGCTCGCCGGGCGTTTGGCGAGGACCAGCAGGCCCACGATGGCGGGCGGGGCGAAGCAGAGGAAGAACAGGTCGGCGTAGCTGGGGCTCGGCACGGTGCGTTCGAGGACGACCTCGTACCACCCCCAGACCGCGTTGCCCAGGGCGGCCATCGCGGAGGAGAGGGCGAAGAGCAGCCAGGCGGGGCGGAAGCGGACGCGGCGGTTGCGGGCGTAGAGGAAGCAGGAGACGGCGGCGGTGCCGGCCGCCGCGCTGAGCCCGAAGTCCCCCATGAAGAGCGCGAGTTGCTCGTTTCCCCAGTCGAAGGCCGAGCCGACGGCGTAGGCCGCGCAGATCAGGGCGAGGGCGAGCTGCTGGGTGAGCCGCGATCCGTCGCCGGCCGCTGCCGGTGGCCGGGTGGGGGGCGTGCGGACGGGCTGCTGCGGCGCGCGGGGCGCCCCGTCGAGCGCGGGCGTGGTCACCGGTGGCGCGCTCACCGCGCCCTCCCGGTCCGGGTCGCGCCG